>DLOX01000218.1:10528-10856 GCA_002478575.1 Sphingomonadales bacterium UBA7473
TCTTCATCGGGTCGAAGATCTTCGTGTCTGACTTCCTGATGGGCGGGGATAAATTCCCACCGATGATGAGCTTGCTTGTGACCTTCGCCTTGATCCTCGGCGGGATTTTCTTCTCGCTTTGGAAGACGAGAGGCGAGGCCGCACCCGCGACGACTGAATAAGGCTGTATCTTCTGGCCGGGGGGCATCCCTCGGCCAGATCAACTTGAAAGGATGATCATGAGAACGTCAGAACAAGTTGCAGGCATGCCCTGCCCCGTGTGCAAAATCCCACTGGCACTGGCAGACCGTGAAGGCATTGAGATTGACTATTGCCCGCAATGCCGGGG
>DLOX01000127.1:0-562 GCA_002478575.1 Sphingomonadales bacterium UBA7473
AAATCGAGGCATGGATTCCGGGTCAAGCCCGGAATGACGAACTGCCTATAGGTAAAGACCATTCTCCCTGAATCTGGCGCAGCGCACAGGGGTGGTAATTTTGTTGCGAATCTGTTACGTGTTAACCTGTGATCAAGCGCAAACTGGCGCTTTCAAGAGGGTATCAGCAATTTCATGATCAGCATTGGCGCTTTTCCCGTCGTTTTGGCGGCGTGAGACAAGCAGCCTGATCTTCAACAAAAGGGCGTATTTCTATGACCATTCCCGCAATCAGTTTCGATGTTGGTGACTATGTTGTTTATCCAAAGCATGGCGTGGGCCGTGTGATCGAACTGCAACGGCAGGAAATTGCAGGCATGGCGCTGGAACTTTATGTTCTGCGTTTTGAAAAAGAAAAAATGACCCTCCGCGTTCCCACCAACAAGGTGGAATCGGTTGGCATGCGCAAATTGTCTTCTGACAAGACGATGCAAGAAGCGCTCGTCACACTGAAGGGCAAGCCCAAGATTAAGCGCACCATGTGGTCGCGCCGCGCCCAAGAATATGATGCCAAGATCAATTC
>DLOX01000127.1:581-8223 GCA_002478575.1 Sphingomonadales bacterium UBA7473
GAATATGAAGCGAAGATCAACTCTGGCGATCTTGTTTCCATCGCTGAAGTGGTGCGAGACTTGTTCCGCCCCGAAGATGCGCCTGAGCAAAGCTATTCAGAGCGTCAGATTTTCGAAGCCGCAACCAGCCGTTTGGCTCGCGAATTGGCAGCGGTGGAGCAAACCGACGAAAAGGGTGCAGCGGAAAAGATCCTCGAAATCTTGCGCAAGCACGCTCCTGCCTTCGCCAAGACGGCGGCCTGATCCTTTGCACAGGGCCTTGGCCCTATTCCTGTTAGCCGCCTCCGCCCCAGCTTTTGCGGCAGAACGCGGCTATACCGTCACCGATTTTGATCGGGTGGATGTCGTTGGGGCCTATCAAGTGATCCTTGAGACCGGCAAGGGGCCAAGCGCTCGAGCAACTGGCGACATGCGGGCGATTGATGCGCTGAAGATTGAAGTGCGCGGCCGCACGCTTCGAGTGGTTACAGGCAGCAATGCTTGGGGCGGATGGCCCGGCGCAAAACCTGCCGCGCCCATCGTGCGCGTGACTGTGCCCATGATCCGTGAAGCTTCTTTGCGGGGCAGCGGGACGATCACCATCAATCGCATTCGCACCCAAACCGCAAAGCTTGGCGTTTCGGGCAGTGGGTCCATGACCGTCAACGCACTTGAGACGGACAAGCTTTCTGCGGCGTTGCTCGGCAGCGGACGGATGACCATCACGGGAAAGGCGGCCATTGGGCAGATCTCAACCGAAGGATCGGGCAGCTTTGCCTCGCCTGCCCTGCGGGTTGATGCGTTGACGATCAGTTCCAACAGCAGCGGCGAAACCACCATTGCAGGCGGCAAAACTGCGACGGTTCAATCGGCGGGCAGCGGGAATGTGACGATCAGTGGGACACCGGCTTGCACCGTCGCGGCGGTCGGCGGCGGTGAAGTAAACTGCGGTAAGNNGCGGATATTTGCAACATTCCGGTGCCGGTGAGGCGGCTGGGGAAATAGGGTCTCGACGCCGTCTTCATTCCGGGCTTGACCCGGAAGCCATGCCTCGATTTCCAGACAACGAGCAGGATCAAGCAATGAGGCATGGACCCCGGATCAAGCCCGGAATGACGGCTGAGCTCAAATCAAAGACAATTCCGCCAATTCCCCGATGAGTTCCGGCGGGAGTTCATCGCTTCCCGTCATCGCGTCCAGCATATCAGCTGGGGCATCGGCCCCATCCAGATAGCGCCATCCCTGATGGGCGCGACGTGGAAAAGGCCGTACCGGAATCACGCGCGGTTCCAACATGATGTCGATCCGGCCCGCGCCATTGTCCGCAAACTCGAGGATCGTCGCCCGCGCTACAAGCTGATGCTTGATGATCCAGAACAGCGAACCACCGCCCAAAATCTCGGCATGGCGCTTAGGCAAGTAGCGGGTCGTCATGAACATGCGACCTTCGGCTTCAGACCGCATCGCCACGCGCTCCGTCAAATCAGACAGAGTCTGGCAGCCATAGGCAACTTTGGTGATGTGAAGCACGGGGCTATCCAGCCAGACCGGCAGCAGTTGCAAGGCTCAAGAAAATGAGGAAGCCCATGGAATCAGTCGTCATCGTCACGAAGATCGAGGACGCCACCGCGGGATCCTGATCATAACGATCAAGCAACACCGGCACCAAAACGCCTGCAAGCCCCGCGATAATCACATTGAACAGCATGGCTGTTGCAATGACCGCACCCAGCATTCCATTGCCGAGGATCAGCGTCACTGCGATCCCGACGACCGCGGCAACGGTCAAACCATTCAAGCAAGCCACCCGAATTTCACGACGGATTTGCCGCCAAGTATTGGATTGGGTCAGCTGATTGGTTGCAATGGCGCGAACGGTCACGGCCAAGGTTTGGGTGCCCGCATTGCCGCCAACACCCGCCACGATGGGCATGAGCGCGGCCAAAGCCACCATCTTCTCAATCGCGCCGCCAAAGGCCGCGATAATCGAAGAGGCGAGCAACGCCGTTCCCAAATTCGCAATCAGCCAACGGACGCGAGCTTTGTAGCTTTCAAGAATCGGCTCGTTAATGTCCCCGTCGCCTGCGCCGGAGAGCTTGAGAATGTCCTCATCCGCTTCTTCCTGAATGATATGGACGATATCATCGACGGTGATCATCCCAACCAAGCGCCCGCCGCCATCAACCACGGCGGCTGAAATCAAGGCATATTTTTGGAAGCGGAGTGCTACTTCCTCTTGGTCCATATCGACCGTGACGAGGGTCTGCTCACGCTTCATGACATCAGCCATTGCGATGGAGCGCGGCGTCCGCAGCACCCAACTCAGCTGGCAGGTGCCGATTGGCTTATGCGCGGGGTCAACAATGAAGACTTCCCAGAAATCGGTCGTCAGGTCTTGATTTTCGCGAAGATAATCGATGGTTTGGCCAACGGTCCAATGTTCGGGCACTGAAATCAGCTCGCGCTGCATCAAACGGCCAGCGGATTCCTCTGGATAAGAGAGCGCCTCTTCAATGGCAGCCCGATCATCGGGGGCAAGCTCTCGCAAAACCGCGCGCTGCTCTTCTTCTTCCAGATCCTCGATGATCGCGACGGCGTCATCGGTATCCAGCTCGGCGGCCAAGTCCGCAACTTGCCGCGCGTCCAAAAGATCGATCAAATCCTCACGGACATAATCGTTCATCTCGGCAATCACATCGGCATCGACCAACCCAGCCAAAGCCCGCGCCAGCGCCGGACGCGTTGTCGCAGGGGCGACTTCGAACAAGTCAGCAATGTCGGCGGGATGAAGCGGAGAGACAAGCGCTCGCGCCTCATCATCGCGGCCCTCATCAACCGCGACCAGCACTTCGCGGACATAGTCCGATTTCAGGTGATCATCCTCGTTCAGCTGAGTTTCAACCGGGGGGATCAGATCAGTTTCGCTCATCGCCTTTCCCCTTTTTGCTGGCCGATTGGCGGGTGGTTAGGCGCTCCTCCGGGCGAAGGCAAGCGTCACTCCGCGGCCTTTAGTTTGGTCCCCAATACGAGCTTGAACAGGATGAAGGCCAGCCCCGCAAATCCCGCAAATCCAGCATGGAGCAGCCAGAATTGCGGCGTCGGCATGGTTTTGTAGAAACCGCCAACCCAGCCCACCATTGCGTTGGCCGAGAAGAAAGCCAGATAGTAGAGCCCGATAACGGTCGCGTTCAGCGCTTTGGGCGCGACCTTGGAGAAAAGAGCAAGGCTAACCGGCAGCATATGAGCAAAGCCAATGCTGTTGAGAATATGGAACATCACAGGCCAGAAAAGGCCAATCTTCTCACCCTCACCCGTCGTGGAAGCCGCAGTGAACAGACAAAGCATGCCCGCAATTGAGAAGGCCGAACCAATGATGATCTTGGTGATTTCGTCAGGTTCCTGCGCCCGTTTTCCATACCAGCGATAGAAAAGGGCAACGCCCGCCAGAAAGCTTACGCTCACAATAGCATCAAAGGTGACAAGCCAAGTCGTTGGCAATTTGGTGCCCATGAAGGTGAGGTCGAATTTTTCATCACCCCAGATCAGGTACGCGTTGAAAATCTGATTATTGGGGACAATGGCAAGCGCCAACACAGGGATCAATATGATCAGAGCAATAAGCGCGGGCCATTCCTCTCGTGTCATTCTGGGCGGAGCGATGCTGCCCGCCGCTTGCGGTGCGAAATGCTCTGCGGGGAGATATTTTTGGCCAGCAAGATAGATGCTAAGACCGATCAACATGCCAATGCCCGCCGCACCAAAGCCCCAATGCCAGCCAACGGTCTCACCCAAAGTGCCAACCACCAAAGGCGAGGCAATCACGCCTGCATTGATGCCGAGGTAGAAAATCTGAAACGCATCGGCACGCCGAAGATCATCCGCCTTGTAAAGCGCGCCGACTTGGCTTGCGATATTGCCCTTGAACATGCCGCTGCCCAAAACCAGCGCCAGAAGCGCAAAGAGGAAAGCCACTTCAAAGGCCATCAGGAAATGCCCAACCGCCATGGTGATTGCGCCGAAAAGCACTGTCCGCCGCTTGCCAAGCAGTCGGTCCGCAAGCAATCCACCGAGGATGGGGGTCAAATAGACCGACGCTGCATAAGTCCCGAAAATGGCCGACGCCAAGGCTTGGCCTTCCAGCCCGCGATAGAGAGGCAGCTCCCGGAAGGCAGACATTAAGGCGACATTTTCAACATGACCGGGAAGGAGCAATTCCTTCGCCATATAAAGCACCAAAAGCGCCTGCATCCCATAAAAGGAAAAGCGCTCCCAGGCTTCGGTAAAGGCCAAATAACCAAGGCCCTTGGGATGCCCTAGAAAGCTGCGATCCTCTGGATTATGAGCTGTTGTCATTATACGCCTCCCCTTTATGGGTAAGAAAGTTAGGCGAAGCGATTGCGCTTGGCCAGCCGGGAAAGATTACGATGGCTTATCGTCTGTCTGTGCTTGATCAAACGCCTATTGCTGAAGGGCTGACGGCGGCAGATGCGTTGGCCAATACGTTGGATCTGGCGAAGGCCTGCGATGCGCTTGGCTATCATCGTTATTGGCTGGCGGAACATCATGCCTCTCCCGGGCTTGCGGGCTGCGCGCCAGAGGCGTTGATCGGGCCTGTGGCTTTAGCAACGCAGACGATCCGCGTGGGATCAGGCGGCGTTATGCTTCCCCATTATTCGCCGTTCAAAGTGGCAGAGACGTTTAAGATGTTAGCAGCCCTTGCGCCGGGTCGGATCGATTTGGGGCTGGGCCGAGCGCCGGGCACCGATGGGCGAACCTCTTATGCGTTGCAACGCGATCGCAGCCGACAAATGCCAGTTCATGATTTTCCCAATAATATGGCGGAATTGCTGGCTTACTTGGGCGATGGCTTGCCAGAAGATCATCCCTTTGCTGCGCTGAAAGACACGCTGCCGACTGGCGGCGGCGCGATTGAGCCTTGGTTGCTTGGGTCTTCGACGGACAGCGCAGCTTGGGCAGCCGAGGCTGGTCTCCCCTATTGCATTGCCGATTTCATCAATTCAGATGGCTTGCCTCAGGCAGAGCTTTATCGGCGGAACTTCCGCCCCTCGCGCTGGCTCGAAAGGCCCTATTTGATGCTCGCGACTTGGACGATTGCTGCGGACAGCCGGGCGGATGCGGAGCGGCATGCGCTTCCTGCTCGCATGATGTTCGCCCATCTGCTGCAAGGCCAATTGATCGCGGTGCCCTCTGTGGAAACGGCGGAGGCTTGGGCAAAAGACAAGGCACCGCCATCGCGCAATCGTCGGTCGGTGCTTGGCAGCCCATCCGAAGTGCGGGCTGAGCTGGACACCGTTGCCGCACAATTTGGCGCGGATGAAATGATGCTGGTCAACATCATGTCTGATCATGCGGCGCGGGTGCGCAGTTATCAATTGATCGCGCATGAATATGGGCTGGCCAGCTTCGCCAAAGCCGCTTAAGGGCCTGCGCATCAAATCCACAAGGAAAGCGAAACGCCATGGCCGATACATTGACCCTCACTCTTGATAGCGGCGGCGATGTCGTCATTAAGCTGCGTCCTGATTTGGCGCCTAAGCATGTCGCGCAAATTACTGAGCTGGCCGCTGAAGGCTTTTATGATGGCGTCGTGTTTCACCGCGTTATTGATGGCTTCATGGCGCAAGGCGGCGATCCCACGGGCACAGGCATGGGCGGATCTTCGCGTCCTGATATCCCTGCCGAGTTTAATGGCCTCTCGCATCAGCGCGGTGTTTGCTCGATGGCTCGCTCGTCCAACCCGAACAGCGCGAACAGCCAATTCTTCATCTGCTTTGCCGATGCCAGCTTCCTTGATCGCCAATATACGGCGTGGGGCGAAGTTGAATCCGGCATGGAGCATGTCGATGCGCTGCCCAAAGGCGAACCACCCCGTACGCCTGGCAAGATTTTGAAGGCTGTTGTCGCTTAGGCCAGCCCTCAATGGAAATCCCGTGAGCGTGGGAAAGTCCGCACATTGCGCGGATGGCTCATGCTCCGGGGGGCGACAGGTCGATTGACTTCATCGGCACGGGCCATTTGCACATTGGCCTGATGGACATCAGCAATCGACATGAGCGCTTCGGTGCGATCGATGATGCGATGCGCCATCAGGTGGATGACGCCTTCGGGGCTCCGCTGAACCTCGCCATGCACTTCCATCAGCCGCGCCGCCATGACTTCGCGGCGAAAGCGCTCAAAGGTCCGGGACCACAGGATGATATTGGTCACGGCATCCTCATCCTCCAGCGTGATAAAAATGGCTTTGCCATTGCCGGGGCGTTGGCGAACGAGGACAACACCCGCCGTTTTCACCCGAGCGCCTGCCTTGGCCGCCGCAACTTGAGTGCAAGAGAGCAAGCCTTCGCGAGTAAACTGCGGGCGCAAGACGGACAGCGGATGCGCTTTGAGGGAGAGGCGGATTGCCTGATAATCGGCAGCCACATGTTCGCCAATCTGCATTGCGGGAAGATCTGCATCAGCCTCCACCCCCAATTCCCGCGCCTTGGCTGCCGCAAAAAGCGGAAGTTCATCCGCAGGCGTCCGTCGCACCTCCCACGCCCCATCGCGCCGATCCGTGCCCAAGGATCGCAGCGCATCGGCATCGGCGAGGAGGCGAAGGGCGCGCGGGGGAAGCTGTGCCCGGCGGGCAAGGTCCTCAATGGAGCTGAAAGGCTGAGCCGCCGCGATGGAAGCGGCCCATTCTTCCCGGAAACCATCAATTTGGCGGAGACCAAGTGTGAGTGATAAATCCTCCCCATCGACTTGCGATGGGGAGGTAGCAGCCCGCAGGGCTGACGGAGGGGCGGCTTGGCGTGTAGCTCTTACCCCTCCACCATCCTTCGGATGGTCCCCCTCCCCATTGCAAGTCAATGGGGAGGAACTAAGTGAAACCCCACTATTCCATCCGCTCAAATTCACATCTGGCGCTTGCACGGGAACGCCATGCTGCGCTGCATCTCGCACGATCTGAGCAGGCGCGTAAAAGCCCATCGGCTGGCTGTTGAGCAAAGCGGCGGCAAAGACCGCTGGATAATGGCATTTGATCCAGGACGAGACCCAAACCAACCGGGCAAAGGCGATGGCATGGCTTTCCGGGAAGCCATAGGAGCCGAACCCCTCAATCTGTTTGAAGCAACGCTCGGCGAAGTCTTGATCATAGCCCCGCGCCACCATGCCACCGACCATTTTCCCGCGAAACGCATCAATGGTGCCCAAATTACGGAACGTCGCCATGGCGCGACGAAGCTGATTGGCCTCTGACGGCGTGAAATCTGCCGCGACAATCGCAAGCTTCATCGCTTGTTCTTGGAACAGGGGCACACCAAGCGTTTTGCCCAGCACCTCTTTCAGCTCATCTTGATCATGGGGCGGGGCGGGAGACGGGAACTCCACAGCTTCGCGGCCCTGCCTGCGCCTCAGATAAGGATGAACCATATCGCCTTGGATCGGCCCGGGCCGAACAATCGCGACTTGAATGGCGAGATCATAAAATTCGCGCGGGCGCAGGCGCGGCAACATATTCATCTGCGCCCGGGATTCGACCTGAAATACGCCGACACTATCCCCAGCGCAGAGCATATCCCATACGGCAGGGTCATCATCAGGGATGGAATGGAGGGAGAGGGGGGAGGGAAGGGAATATCCTCCCCATTGACTTGCAATG
>DLOX01000127.1:8320-10956 GCA_002478575.1 Sphingomonadales bacterium UBA7473
ATCGCAAGTCGATGGGGAGGATCTTTATCGACCAACCCCCTCAGCATCTCAAACGCCTTCCCGATGCAGGTCAGCATGCCCAGCGCAAGCACATCGACCTTCATCAGGCCCAGCGCATCAATATCATCCTTGTCCCACTCGATGAATGTGCGATCCTCCATCGCGGCATTGTGAATGGGAACAGTCTCATCCAACCGGTCCTCGGTCAGCACGAAACCACCGACATGTTGCGACAAGTGCCGCGGAAAATTGAGCAAAGCCTGGACGAAATGGTTCAATCGCCCAATCTCCGGATTGTCTGGATCAAAGCCACTTTCGGCAAAGCGCTTGGGCTCCATGGTCGAAGAATAGCTCCCCCAGATGGTGGAGGAGAGCCGCGCCGTCACATCTTCGCTCAAGCCCAAGGCCTTACCGACTTCACGCACGGCACTGCGCGGGCGATAATGGATGACCGTCGACACAATCCCGGCGCGGTGGCGGCCATAGCGTTTATAGACATATTGCATCACCTCCTCGCGCCGCTCATGCTCAAAATCGACGTCAATATCGGGCGGTTCGCGCCGTTCTTCTGAAATGAAGCGCGAAAAAAGCAGGCTATGCTTGGAGGGGTCCACCGCTGTGATCCCCAGCGCAAAACAAACCGCACTGTTCGCGGCACTGCCCCGACCTTGGCACAAGATGCCTTTGGCTTGGGCAAATTGCACAACATCATGGACGGTCAGGAAGTAAGCCGCATAATTCATCCGGCCAATGATGCTGAGTTCGTCTGCGATCAATTTCTGGACTTTGGAAGGAATGCCATCGGGCCAGCGTTCGGCGGCTTTCAACCAGCTCAACTCCTCCAGCCAAGCCTGCGGCGTATAACCGGGCGGGACAGGCTCATGCGGATAATCATAGGCGAGCTGGGCCAAGTCAAACTGAATGGCGGACATCAGCTTTTGGGTTTCGGCAATCGCTTCGGGGCATTCGACAAAGAGTCGCGCCATTTCTGTGGGCGACTTCAAATGGCGCTCGGCATTGGTCAAAAGCAGCTGCCCTGCCTTTTGGATCGTGACTTTCTCGCGGATGCAGGTGAGAATATCGTGGAGCGGCTTATCGCAGGCGCTTGCGTAAAGCACATCATTGGTTGCAATCAGGGGAAGGCTGGTTTCCGCCGACAGGGCCTGCATCTCTGCAAGATGGCGCTTGTCGCGTCCAGTCCGGTTCATCGCGACGCCCAGCCAGCAAAGCGGGACTCGATTGCGTAAGATGGTAAGGGGAGAATGGAGGGTATCGCCCCTTGTCCCATGGCGCGAATGGAGCGTCTCCCGATCCACCATGATGATCAGCGCCAGATCATCGGCATGTTCAATCAAATCGGCGAAGCTGAGGATACAACTGCCTTTTTCCGCCCGTAAATTGCCGGTGGTGAGGAGCCGCGTGAGCCGCCCCCAGCCGTTTCGGTTGACAGGATAGGCAATGATATCGGGCGTGCCGTCGGCAAAGACGAGGCGAGCGCCCGTGATCAGGCGGAAGCCTTCGCCCCGCCCCTCTTCCTTCATATCGCGCAAATGCCGCCAAGCGCGCACCACACCTGCAACGCTGTTCCGATCCGCCAGCCCTAAGCCCACATGCCCCAGCGCGACGGCCTGTTCGACAAGTGCCGCTGGTTGCGATGCCCCCCGCAGGAAAGAGAAAGTGGAGGCAGCGGCGAGTTCGGTATACTCAAGCAAAGGACCCATGGAGATACCAATCCGGATTCACACGCTCATCGCCATAAAGGCCGTGGCGGAAGAGCCAATATCGGCGGCCTTCGCTATCCTCCACGCGGAAATAGTCGCGGGTGAGGCCACCGGTGTTTTGGCCACCGCGCTCATGCCCTTCGCGCCGCCGCCACCATTCAGAGGCGATCCGTTCCGGCCCTTCATGGGCAATGATATCATGCGTCGCGCGTCGCCAGCGGAAGCGGCGGGGCGGGCCGTCCGGTACTTCAGCGAGCACATCAATGCGCTGGGGCGGATCGAAGAGGCGTAAGGGGCGGAGAGGCGGCTCATTCTGCTCTGCCTCAGGCCAAGGCCAAGATACGGGGAGGGGGAGAGGCGGAGCAGAGGCAGGGCCGCTTAAAGACGCCAGCTCAGGAACATGGCTGTTGCCGGGGTGAAGTCGCCGCACCCGATTCCGCCCCAGCCGCACGCCGATCCGATCAACCAGCGCGGCAAGCGCTTCTCCCGTCTCTGCCTCTCGGTCCAAGCGAGGCTGCACAAGCGCGACTGACTCGGTGCCCGCCACATCCAGCCGGATCGCATCATAGCCAAAGCCCGGATCAAGCGGATCGGCCAGTGCCTCAATCCTCTCCCGCATCAGCCGCATGATAAGAGCTGGATCGCGGGTTGCACTGCCCGTCTCGATCATCAGCCGCTTCGTATCGCCATCGCTGCGGAAGAGGCTCACTGTGAAGAGCCGCGCCCCTTCGCCCCGTTCCCGCAGCGCCTCTTGCGCTTCCATCGCAAGGCCTTGGATCACTTCAAGCACATAATCGGTCCGTGCTATGGGCTCCGCAAAGCGGTGCAGGAAGAAAAGCGCGGGCGCCACACGGCGCGGTGTGATCCGGGCATCTTCCTCCCCCAATACCCGGGAAAGCTTGGTCGTCATCCCCT
>DLOX01000127.1:11023-14153 GCA_002478575.1 Sphingomonadales bacterium UBA7473
AAGGCTGCGCGCGGTCGTTCTGCAACCATCCCGACAGACATCAGCCCTGCCCGGCGCAGGGCAAGCGTCTGATCCTCCGCCAGATCCAGCGCCGCCACCGGCAAAGGGGCGACTTCTGCGCGATAGGCGCGGCGGGTTTCCTGAATCGCAGAAGGCGGCGTGCGGCGGTTGATCGTAATCACATCGCCGCCATACCGGGCCAAGGCCCGTGCTTTGTCTGGCGTTTCAGCCAGAGCGATCCGGGCCGTAAAGCCTTGCCGCGCCAGCCGCGCTGTCAGGTCCGCCAGCAAGCCCTGCTCCCCTCCCCATAGATGCGCGCAGCCCGTGATATCGAGGATGATGCCATCGGGCGGACCAAGTGCGACCATCGGCGAATAAAGCCCACAGCCATCGGCAAGCCATTCAAGCAACCGCCGATCCCCCGCCGGGTCATGATCCAGGTTCAAAAGATCAGGGACCCGCGCCCGCGCATCGGCCAGCGTCATGCCGGGCGTTAGCCCAAGCGCCAAAGCCTCTTCATTGAGCGCCGCCAGCCGGATCGCATTTTTCGCAGTTTCAACAAAGGCGGTTGGCCGCCCTGTGCTTCCCCCTTCACGCAGCCAACGGTCTGCCGGGAGCAGAGGCAGGAAGATCGCGAGATAGCGGCGCGGGCCGGTGCCGTGCGGAAACGGCGGCGAAGGGGGAGGCGAAGGTGGCTTGGTCATGGTTCCACTCCAAAAGACAATCAAAGGGGGGGATGCCACCGCGATGGCGAACAAGGCTGATGGATAGAGCGGGGTGACCCGGGGCTTGGCCGGGAAGAAGCGTCGAAGGGGCCGCCGCAACAGACCAGCGGCTATGCGCGGCACTGGCAATCGCGCTCGCGGCCGAACGCGTCACAAAGCAAGTGACGCCGCTTTTCTCTGCGGCTAAGGCAAGCCTCCGGCTCACCGTCAGATCAAGCCGTTTGGCCGCCCCAGCCTCAATGATGGCCGCCCCTGCCTGCCCACAGCCCAACAGATCAGCCCCGACCTTCAGCGCCGCCATTTCATCAGGCGCATGGAAGAATAAGATCCGCCCCGGATCAATCCCAAGATCAACCAAGCCCGGACCATAGATCTGGCCTGCATCGCGCACGGCAGCATCGGTTAACACCCAAAGGATTGGCCGCGCCTGATCGCCACTCCTCACCGCCAGCATCAGCGCAAAAGCACTGGCCAAGGCAGGCGCATGCCCAGCACCACCCTCTGCCATCACCTCATGCACGGCCCCGCGCATCAAGCCCCCGCCCAACCGCGCATCAACAGCCTCTTCTCCCAAAGCGAAGAAAGCCGCTTGCCTTTTGCCAGCATCATGGGACAAGCCATGAACAAGGCTTTGCAGTTGCCGAATCGATTCCGATCTTTTGTTCATATCTTGTTCTTTTCTTCCTTTTCACTTTCTGTCAAGGCTGGCATGTTAGGAAGAGGGCAATTATGAAGCGGCTGGCCGATCTGGCCCGCAGACAGAAAAGGTTCCATCCCCCATGAAAAAAGTCCGCAAGGCCGTCTTTCCCGTCGGAGGCCTAGGTACGCGCTTCCTTCCCGCCACTAAAGCCATGCCAAAGGAAATGCTCCCCGTCGTCGATAAGCCGCTCATTCAATATGCAGTGGACGAGGCACGAGAAGCCGGGATTGAACAGATGATCTTCGTCACGGGGCGCGGCAAATCGGCGATCGAGGATCATTTTGATATCAGCTATGAGCTGGAAACGACGCTTTCCGAACGGGGTAAATCCTTAGACGCCATCGAAGGCACCCGCTTCGCCCCCGGCGAGATCATCTATGTCCGCCAGCAAGATCCCATTGGTCTCGGCCATGCGATCTGGTGCGCTCGCCATATTGTCGGCGATGAGCCGTTTGCGATTTTCCTCCCCGATGAGCTGATGGTTGGCAGCCCCGGCTGCATGAAGCAAATGGTGGAGGCTTATGACAAAGTCGGCGGCAACATCGTCTGCGGTTATGAAGTGCCAGAGACGGAAACCCATAAATATGGCATCATCACGCCGGGCAAAGTCGATGGGCCTTTGGTGGAAGTGAAGGCTCTGGTCGAAAAACCCGTCCAAGGCACAGCCCCTTCCAACCTGATGATCCCCGGCCGATACATCCTTCAGCCCGAAGTGATGCGCATCCTGGAAACCCAAGCGCGCGGCGCGGGCAATGAAATCCAGCTGACCGACGCGATGGCGCAAATGATCGGCACTCAGCCTTTCCACGCCTATGCCTTTGGCGGCCAGCGCTTCGATTGCGGCGACAAAGCCGGGTTCATCACGGCGAACATTTCCCTCGCGCTTGAACGGCCCGATATGGCGCCCACGATCCGGGAATATTTGAAGGGCGTTTGAGGGCTAGGCCGGAACGCCTCACTCCAGCTGCAGCTTAATCTCCTTCATGATCCGGTCCGTCTCGATCAGGATTTTGATGATCTTTTGATAATGGCGCACGTCATCGAAGGATAGCGCACGGCCTTTGCGATCTTTGAGCCATTTCTGGGCAGGCTGATATCCGCCGATGTGAAAGTCCCACGCGGTTTGGGGCACGCCTTCGAAATATTGATCGGGGTTGATGTAGACGCGGCCAATAGCTCCCTCTCCCCTTGCGGGAGAGGGTTGGGGTGAGGGGTCTGATCGCGTCTGCGAGCCATTATCTTGTACATCGGCAAAGGCCCCCTCACCGCTGCGACTAAGCTCCTGCGTCGCTAAGTCTCGCTCCTCTCCCGCAAGGGGAGAGGGAGAGGAACTTGCAAAAGCCACCTTCCCCACCACGCCATCGCCATCCCCCTTGAACGGATAAGGCGTGGCCCCAATCGCGGCATCCTCCATCAGATGCAGCCGCCGCAACTGGCCGCCCTTTTCGGCGACATGTGCGAAAACTTGCTGGTTGGCGGGATAAGGGATGCGAGGAAAATCAATCTTCAAAAACTGCGCATAGGTCCGCCGATAATCGGGCGAGTGCAGCACGCCATAGATATAGTCAAAGACGCGCAGTTCGTCTGGGAGTTGATCCTCCCCATTGACTTGCAATGGGGAGGTGGCAGCCCGCAGGGCTGACCGAGGGGCCGGGTGGCATCAAGCTCTCACCCCTCCACCATCCTGCGGATGGTCCCCCTCCCC
>DLOX01000160.1 GCA_002478575.1 Sphingomonadales bacterium UBA7473
CGTTTCATCCATCGGCGCATAGGCGCTGCCATAGCGGGTGATGCCGCGCTTATTGCCGAGAGCGGTCAAAATCGCCTCGCCAATCGCGATACCGGTGTCCTCAGTCGTATGATGTTGATCAATGTGAAGATCGCCAATGGCTTTGACGTCAAGGTCAATCAGCGAATGGCGCGATAGCTGTTCCAGCATATGATCAAGAAAGCCAATCCCCGTGGAGATGGCATAGACGCCTGTGCCATCCAGATTGACGGTGACGTCAATGCTGGTCTCGTTCGTCTTGCGGCTGATGGTTCCGGTGCGCATGGCGAGCGCCTATAACGGGTGCAGCAAAAGGCGCAATCTCTTGGGCGCTCTCTCTTGACCGGCTCATCTTTGACGTTAACCAAGCGCGGTATGAACGATGAGATGCCCGATAGCCTGATTCCTTATGATGAGATTGTGCAAGATGCGCTGCGCAATGTTGTTGCTCGCGTGTTGCAGGGGATTAACTCCAATGCCGATCTTCCCGGCGGGCATCATTTTTACATCACCTTCAAAACCCATGCGCCGGGCGTCGTCGTGCCGCGCCAGTTGATGGAGCGTTTCCCCGATGAAATGACCATCGTGCTGCAGAATAAATTCTGGGATTTGATCGTGGATGATGAAGGCTTCAGCGTAACGCTGACCTTCAGCCAAGTCGCGACAAAGCTGGTCATTCCCTTTGCTGCCCTGACGGCGTTTAGCGATCCTGTTGTTGAATTTGCCCTGCAGTTCCATGTTCGCATGGATGAAGTTGATCTGCCCGATCATGATGAAGCCATTAATGACGCGCCGCCCATTGCGGTGGTGGAGGATGGATCCAATGTCGTGACCGTGGATTTCGGCCGGAAGAAGTAGGGGCTGCTAAGCCTCTCTCCATCCCGCTCAGGCTGAGCGGTTCTCGATCGACTGCTAACTTACTTCAAGCGGATCAAAGCCTCAGGAATTTTATCTGAATTCGGCCCAATATCCCATGTCAGCGTTTTCACTGCACCATTGGTCTTCGGGCCATCATCGGTATTGTTGGTCAAAATCTCACCATCGGTGGTGACGGTGAATGTCCCTTTGGTGCGAGCGCCTAGGCCATCTAGTTCTGATGAAGCCAAACGACCCATCCCTTCGACCCTCGTTCTCATAGCTTTTAATCCGCCACCGACCAACGCAGGTGCGACAACACCAACGCCGCCGCCTTCTCGCTTGCGAAGTGAGACGAAAGGCATCACTAAATCGCCTTGCGGGATCAGCGGAAACAGAAAGTCATGCCCGGTGCGGCTGCTGATCTGATAATCGACCGCGAACACGCCTTTCCCTTGATAGGTGACTGATTTCCAACCATCATATTTCATCATGGTTGCCGCAAATTTGCGATTGGCCTCATCATCGGTGGGGTTGAAGCCAAAGAGCGTCGCAAATTGAGCGCTTTCAGTTTCTCGGCGTTTTCTGGCCGCTTCTTGCTGCTCATCAAATTGCGCTTTGACCTTGGCAATTTCATCCTTTTTGCAAGGTCTGCCGCCGGTCTCGGAAGTTATGACCTCAGAGTCGGGCTTTGCATCTTTTACAGCATCGCTTGCGGTCTCGGCAGCAGCTGTTGGTCCATACTCATCATAATATGGCTCTTTATCAACGAAGCACCGTGCAAAATCGTCAGACCATGTCTTCGCCGAGCCACTTTTCATCATATCATCGGGGCTGAGAAAGATCATCTCGCCCTTATAGGCAAAGGTGAAGCTGCCATCGCGCCGCACATCAAGCGACGAAACAAAGCTGCCCGGCATCAGGAAGCATCCCGAGAGCAACAGCGGAAAAGCCAAAACAGACAGTGCGCGCAACATCAGCTTTTCCATATTCACTCCCTCAAGATCTGGCCGCCGCTGCATAAAGCGCAATGGCCGCTGCGTTGGACACATTCAGGCTTTCGACCTGCGGACTGATCGGCAGCCGCGCCAATTCATCGCAATGCGCCATGATATTGTGGCGCATGCCTTCACCTTCGGCACCCAAAACCAGCGCTAGCCGGGCGCTGCCCATCGCTTCGCCTAAGGTCCGCGTGCCTTCGCCTGTCAGGCCAATCCGCCAGAAGCCTGCTTCCGCAATTTCATCCAACGCGCGCGCCAAATTGACGACGCGCACCCAAGGCACAATTTCGAGCATGCCCGAAGCGGCTTTAGCCAAAGCACCAGACTCCGGCGGCGCGTGGCGATCCTGCGTTACAATCCCCAGCGCATCAAAAGCCGCAGCGGATCGGATGATCGCGCCCACATTGTGCGGGTCAGTCACTTGATCAAGGATCAGCAACGGCCGCCCATTATCCGCGCCTTGGATCAGCAAATCTTCGAGATAGATATCCTCCAGCGGATCAAGCTCTGCGACTAGCCCCTGATGCGGCGCGTCACTGGGCACCATGCGGCCAAGGTCAGCCGCATCGGCATAAGTGACGGGCAGGCCCGGCGGAAGATCAAGCGATCCCACCGCTTCATGTGTGCCCCAAAGCTTGCGGATATTGCGATTTGGGTTGGCCAAAGCAGCAGTGACAGCATGCCGCCCCCAAAAGCGCATGCGGCCGCCAGAGGCCATGTTGGGATTATGTTTTCCGCGTTTCATGATGGGGTCTTCTTAATAGGTTTGGGCAGGAAGATGATCATCTTCGATATAGTCGCTGAACCGTGTGATCTTGGCATCAAAGCGCATCTTCACTTTGCCTGTTGCACCATGACGCTGCTTGGCGACGATCAACTCTGACAAGCCTTCAACGCCCTGCAATTCGCTCAGCCATTTGGCATGATCATCGAAGGTTTTGGCATCATCGCCTTCGCCGGGGCGCTTGGGCTCGCGGCCCATGACATAATATTCCTCGCGGTAAACGAAGATGACGACGTCGGCGTCCTGCTCGATGGAGCCGGATTCGCGCAGGTCCGAAAGCTGCGGGCGCTTGTCGTCGCGGTTTTCCACCTGGCGCGACAGCTGCGACAACGCGATCACCGG
>DLOX01000121.1 GCA_002478575.1 Sphingomonadales bacterium UBA7473
ACGTCGGTCGCTTCGCCGATGCCATTCTCGACCAAGAAGTTGGCGACATTGGAATACATATCAACGGCGCCGGAGAAGCTGTCTTTCTTGGCTTCGATAAAGGCATTCACTTCCTGCCGTGCGGCCATGTCCGCTTTGGCTTTCGCCATCAATGCGGGTTTCGATTCCAATAGGCGGCGGAAGGCTTCGCCATCAATCCGAATGATTTCGGATTTAACCGCAGCGCGGACCGTCGCGGTTCTCTTGCCGCCCGCAATCACGGCCATCTCACCAAAATAAGACGCGGCAGGCAAATAGCTCAAGAACACTTGCTTAGCTCCAAGCTTCTTTTCGACCACCATGGATCCTTGACGGATCACGCAAATGTCCATGCCTTCATCACCTTCAGCAAGGACGGTTTTTCCAGCAGGAACCTGCTCAATCTTATAATTGTCGAGTACTTCAACCAAATCAGCCGGTGTTAGGCCAGAACCAAACATCTGCAGCAATTGTCGCTCCGTCGAAAGACGCTCAATCGCGCGCTTCGCGGCTGGCACAGAGGATTGCAGCTTGAGCGCCGCCGTGCGGCTGATCTCGACACAGATCGAATCTTCGGCCGCTACAATTGTCGCGCCGCGCTTGCGGCCAGAAACGAGGCCCACTTCACCAAAGATGGAGCCAGCGCCAATTGGCACGACTTTGGATGGATCATTTTTGTCGATCCGCACATGCACGCCGCCTTGGGCAATGGCAAAAAGCGATGATCCCGGCGCATCGCGTTCAAAAATCACTTCTCCCTTGCGATAGAAGCGCGCATCCGAGTCAAGCATGAACTCGCGCATTTGAAGCGGGTTCATCCCATCCAGAATTGAGATGTTGGTACGTAAAAACTCCAACCAGTCCGAAACGTCGCGCTTGCCCGGAAGCCCTGCAAATTTCGCTTGAAGGATAGGTTCGTCCGCAGGCTTTAGCGTCGTGTTGCCATTGATGAACTCTACCACGTCATGGCCTTGGTTCATACAATGCTTAATTAGTGGATAGCCAGCGAGTGCACCAATCACGAAAATACCGGGCGCGGTCGATTCGAAGACTGGAGAGAGCTTAGGAAAGGCCAATCGATCACTGCTAGTAAATTCCAGACCGCAAGCTTCGACAAAACCACGTGGCGGCGCAGAGCCAATCCGGGCAATGATCCGATCGCAGCGAATCTTCGCCTCACCATCGCGGGTGTCAAATGTGATCCAACCTGGCTCAATTTTGCGAGTCTCTGAGTCAGACTGTATATTCAAACGACCCGCAGCAGCAGCAGCAGCGAGCAGCGCTTTCACATTTGCATCCTTCGCTGTCGGGAATTCAGAACCACGATTGACGATGGTCACCGTATTGCGCTGCTCTGGATCTTCGGCAAGGCCCATCGCATTTTCGATGCCAGCGTCGCCTGTTCCTATCACGACGATATGTTCGTCAATATATTCCTTGGGATCATCCAACTGATATTGAACGTGGGGCAAGTCACCACCTTCACACCGCATCAGGTTCGGGTTGCCTTGGGTTCCGATGGCGAAGATCACTGTCTCGGCCATCACCGTCTGGCCATTGCTGAGCGTCAGTTTATAAGGCGGCGCATTGCGCTGAAACTCTTTAGTCGAGGTTGACCCGTCGCGACCACGGCTGACAATTTTCATGATGCTATTGGGGATAGGCGCGCCCGTCCCTTCGACAGCTTTCACCTCGGCGTTATAGATTACATTGACTTTGCAAGCAGCGGTTTGATCATCCCAAGTGCCAAGGACTTTTTCGCGCTTACCGGCATCAAAATCGAGATCGGAGCGCAGCACAAGTTGGCTGGGCGTGGCCATAACATGCTTGCCCTTCTGATACTTATAGATTGTATCAGAGAGATGATCCGTCTTTTCAATGAGGACATGACTGAGGCCAAGCTGCGCCGCGCGTGCAGCCGCACTCAGCCCGGCTGGCCCTGACCCTACAATCGCTATGCGCACTATATCAGACAATTGGTCCCACCCCCAAAATCGCCGAAATTCATGAAACCGTGATATCAGTTTTCTTAGTTATGAGGTGCGAACCCGATCACACTCTATCATCTTGTTTCGCTTAGGCTAGAGTGGAAATCATCAAAATTTCGAGTTACCGATTGAACCATGACTGAATCGACTGCTGCTGCCGCAACCAAATCTCAAAATAGTGCAAAATGGGTTCTTATCGCCGCTGCGGTTATCGCGGCTGGGGCGGTTGGCTTCACCGTCTACCAGCGTTCGGGTGGGGATGTTTCTGCTCCCGCACCAGCGGCGCCTGAGCAGGCGGATATTGGCAGCTCGATTGCTACGCTTGAAGCCAAACTCAAAGAGAATCCTGATGATGCCGAAGGCTGGCGGATGCTCGGCTGGTCATTATTTGAAACCGGAAAATTTGCGGAGTCGGCTCAAGCCTATAAGCGCGCCACCCAAATCGAGCCCAAGAAGGGGGAATATTGGTCTTCGCTGGGTGAAGCGTTGGTCTTGGCAGGCAAAGGCGATGTACCACCGGATGCCAAAGCGGCCTTTACAACCGCTTTGCAACTGGATGGCAAAGATCCCCGCGCGCGTTACTTTTTGGCGGTGGCGAAAGATATATCTGGCGACCATGAAGGCGCGATCAACGATTGGATCGCGCTTTTGAAGGACACCCCGCCGGGGGCGCCTTGGGAAGCGGATGTTCGCCGAATCATTACGGAAGTGGCGTCGAAGGAGAAGATTGACGTCTCTGGTCGGATGGCGAACCTTCAACCCGCGCCCGCAGCTGGAGGCGCAGCGATTGCCACTGCCCCCATCCCCGGCCCAACGCCGCAACAGATGCGGGATGCCTCATCGATGCCCAAGGGCCAGCAGGATATGATGATCCAAGGCATGGTCGAAGGGCTAGAGACGAAGCTTAAGGATAACCCAGACAATCCCCAAGGCTGGATCATGCTTATGCGCAGCCGCATGTCCCTTGGCGAAACGGCCAAGGCATCAGCTGCTTTGAAGTCGGCCCGAGCGGCTCTCTCCAAAGACCAGCAAAAGCTAGGGATGGTCAACGCCGCCGCAGATGAACTTGGGGTACCGGGGCGCTAAACCCGAACCAGCACCTTGCCCATATGAGCGCCACTTTTCAGATGCTCGTAAGCTGCAGCTGCGTCTTCAAAGGCGAAACTCTTGTCGACCACCATCTCAATCTTATGCGCGGCGATCATATCCAGCGCATGGGTCAGCATTTCGCGGCTTCCTGAGGCGATTCCTTTGATGCTGATATTCTTCGCGATGATGATACCTTGGCTAGCGGTTGCCTGAGCCGCAGGCGTGCCTGAAAGCGCGCCCAACGTCCCAATCCGGCCCTCAACCGCAGTCGCCGCAACAGTTTGGCCGAGTGCTGGAAAACCCAGAGTATCGACAACAACATCAGCACCGCGACCGCCCGTCGCTTCGAGCAATGCTTCCGGCCAATCGGGGCGCGTGCGATAATTGATCACATAATCGGCACCCATAGCCGCGCACCGCTCCAGCTTTTCATCGCTGGAAGATGTGATTGCAAATTGCGCGCCAACGGCCTTGGCCAGTTGCAACGCGAACAATGCAACGCCGCCTGTGCCTTGCGCCAAGACAAGATCGCCTTCGTCGGCTTGCCCAAAGGCCATCATAGCATGCCACACCGTGCCGCCCGCGACTGCTAGCGTTGCCGCCGTTTCGTCTGACACGCTATCCGGCACGGGGATCACAGCATTGACCGGGAGGACAATTTTCTCAGCCAGCCAACCGTCTTGGGTGACGCCAAGATCATTGCCAAACTCGACCATGCTAAACTTGCCTGAGGACCAGCCTGTAAAATGCGGCGCGATCACACGTGCACCAACACGCACGCCAGAGGCCCCTTCCCCCAAAGCCTCAACCACACCAACGCCATCGGAGAGCGGAATACGAGACGCGGGATTATTCGCGCCATATTGCGCATTGGCAACCATCAAATCGCGGTAATTGAGGCCCGCTGCCCTCACTTTGACCAGCACTTCCCCTGCGCCCGGCACAGGGTCAGGCCGCTCCACTACGCGAAGGCTTGATATCCCCTGCTGATCTCCAATTTCGTAGGCTTTCATTCTTTTCTCTCTCGTAGGGGCGCGAATACCCGATCGATAAACGCCTTTGCTTCGGCATCGCGATCTGAATCAAGAGGCAAATATCGTTCGCGCTCTACCCAAAGCTCGCTGGCAAGATTCATGATAACCGCCATCATGCGGTCGACGCCAGGCTCCGCAAAGAAAATGGGTTCTCCATCAGGGCCATAAATGCCCTTCGGCGCATCTTCCGGGCGTTGGCGTTCTTCGCTCACCGCTTCCATGCTCCGAAGCCAAACCACATGACGCCTTCGGCCAAGCGTCCGGTCGTTTCCGCGCCAACCGCATGCGCAGCATCCGAAGTCGCAGCCTGCGTCACAGCCTCGTCGCCATAAATGCCAATGCTGGGGACGACGAACTGGAAATAATCATCCGCGCCAAAGCCACCGCTTTCGCAAACCGCCTTTGGGTCTTCGTCGCGATAGCCTTTATAGTAAGGTTCATTATTATAATAGCTGTCCCAATCGAGATAAAAGGCCTCAAAAGGCGCCATTTGGCCATTGGGTGGCAATTCCATGTGGAGCATTAAGCCACCGGGGCGCAGCACGCGATAGGCCTCGGCAATAGTCTTGGCCCGCACCTTCTTGGGCAGTTCATGCAAGAACATCGACGAGAAGACGAGATCGAAGCTCGCATCAGGAAAGTCCAATTCATCCGATGCCATCTGGACGAAATCTGCCTCAACACCCTGAAGCTTTGCGCGTGTTGAGCCATAACGCAGTCCAGGTGCCGCGACATCAATTGCGGTCAGCTTGGCCTCTGGATAGGCATGCTTCCAAGGCAGGCTATTGTGCCCAATGGTGCAGCCGGTATCGAGCATCGCTGTGGGCGCAAATTCCGGGTAGCGGCGCTTGATATAGGCAGCCATCGAAAGCCCAATATCGTCAAGATTGGAACCCATCAGTCCCATTGAGAATACCGCCAGGCCACGATCATAGACCGCGCCTGCCGCCATCCCCTCCCCACCTGTATAGCTGCCGGGCATCAAATGGACATCGACGGCGCTCGCATTGCGAGGAGGAATGAAATCGGGCTTCAGCTGAACCGATCCGGGCTGCCCTGCGGTTTGCGCCTCAAGTTCTGCCAATCGCTTTGCATCGCGTTCGACACCGGCTGACACGCTCGCCCAAACCATCTTCTGGGCCTGAACCCGCATCGACGAATAAATGTTGAATGCAGGATCGCCGCGCAGCGCTTTGTGGGCATCGCCGCTGGTTTTGGGGTCATGGCCGTTTGCAGCGCGAAACTTAGGTGCAGCTCTGGTTTGATAGGCATGGCCCAAATCCGCTGCCAAATCATTCAAGATGAAGCTCCGGATGCCAGACACGAACCGCCCGCGCGCTGCTTCATCGGCGGTCGGCGTGGCCTTCATCGCATGTTGAAGTTCAAGCGTCATTTGATCCTCCACTCATCGCACAAGGTCCGCTTCCAAGGTGCCCCGTCTTTGAACCATTGCCAAGTCCGGGCCCGGCTCTGATTGTCCGGCGCAATGTTGATCATCTCAATATAGTAAGCGCCGGGCACATCGAGCCTGTCCAATTTGAGCATCAATACGCCCTCTTCCGTCTCCCAGCCATAGCCTGAAAACCGGTCTGTATCCCAGAAGAGCCTGCCATCGCGATAGACGCCGCCAAATTCGTAGGTGGCGGTGCGGCCATCATCCCAGCTTAGTTTATTGTGCTGAATATAGGCATAGGGACCGTCGGTTGGGAATTCACACCATGTCCACATATGGTGCTGATCAAGCAAACTGCCGTCACGATCGATATGCCGATAAATGCCTTCCCATTCGCCATCATGGCGGACCATATTGGGCATCGCAGCGGCAAAATCAGGCTTCATTTGAGCAGCTGGTTCATTTCAATGAGTGTGCCATCAGGATCAAAGAAATTGCAGCCCTGCACCTTGATCGGCGGTGCTCCATTGCGGCCGGGATATTCCTGAAACCTGAGCGGTGCAGTCGCCGTTACGCCGGTGACTTTTATGGCTTCCGCACAGCGCCTTTCAATATCATCGGTCTGCGTAATGATCACATGCCCGCCAATGCCCATGCGTTTCTTGTAAGGGCCAGGGTTGGGCAAGCGCGGCTCTACCCATTCCATGAGGCCGATCCAGCCGATGAAAGGATCATTGCCGTTGAGCAAAACCAGCCGCGATTTAGCACCCGGTTTGCCCGCTGGGAGCGCGACGCCGGACATAGTCATGACCGCATCATAATTCACCTTCATCCCCATGACGTCGCGATAAAGCTTCAGGCTATTCTCCATATTGCGCACGATCATCGTCACGCGGCGGATGTCGGTTGGAAGCTTCTCCTTCGGCTTTTCGACACCGGGCGAGGCGCTAGCCGCTTGAGGGGTTTCTTGTGCAAGGGCTGGGGTTGCCGTGAGCAAAGCCGCCAGCGTTAGAGTCCTTACCATGTTGCATCCTCCGCGTAAGCCGCAATCGGCGCGGCAGGTCCATTTTGGCGGATGATGGCCCGCGTACGGAAAAAGCGCGTGAGACCGGCATCCCCCATCCGCGATGGCCCCATGCCGGATTGCTTGAAACTGCAATTCTCTGCGTCCCAAACGGCGGCGGTGAGCGATCCATCGTTGATTGAAATGGCCCCAGCCTCAAGTCGCTCGCCAACCTTCTCTGCCTCAGCTGGGTCGCCGATCACGGACGCCGAAAGGCCGTAGATGCTGTCGTTCGCCAGCGCGATGGCCTCTTCGATATCATCGTAGATGGTCACTGGCAGCACCGGACCAAAAGTCTCATCCTTGATAATCGACATGTCTGGCGTGACATCAGTGACGACAGTCGGACGGAGATATTTCCCGCCGCCGAGCGTCTCGACCGAACCACCGGTCAGAACCTTTGCCCCTGCAGCAATTGCTTCATCAATCTGCACCTGCACCTTGCCGGCTTGTGAAGGAAAGATGAAAGGCCCGACCTCTCCCGCTGCGATATCGGGATAGTTGAGTCGCACCTTCTCTGCTTGTTCAACCAAAGAGGCAGTGAAGGCATCGGCAATCGAGCGATGCACATAAAGCCGCTCGATCGATTGGCAGGCCTGCCCATTGGCAGCGACGCTTGACCGCAACGCAATGGAGGCCGCAACCACAGGATCGGCAGACGGCAAAATGATCATCGGGTCCTTCCCGCCCAATTCCAGATTGGCGGGAATGAAAGCGGCCGCAGCGGCTTCAGCCACTTTGCGTCCGGTCGCAACCGAGCCAGTGAAGCAGATATAGTCAACGTTCGCGACAAGCGCTTTGCCGGTCTCCGCATCTCCTTCAACCACAG
>DLOX01000229.1 GCA_002478575.1 Sphingomonadales bacterium UBA7473
GTCACCCCGCACTTGATGCGGGGCTAGGCTAACCCTGCGCTCCATCCCGGGGAAACCACTCATCCCACAGATCGCGCCAATCGGGATTTTTGGCCTCGATCAGCGCAAATTTCCACTCGCGCTTCCATTTCTTGACCAGCTTTTCACGCGCGATGGCCGCTGTGATATCCTCGTGACGTTCGGCATAGACAAGCCGCGTTTTCGCAAAGTCCGTGACATGCTGTGATCCTTCGCCTTCGCGGTGTTGATGGACGCGGCGGATAAGGTCAGACGAAACACCAACATACATCCCGCCGCGATAGCGGTTCGCCATGATGTAGACCCAGCCGCCCTTGCTCATGACGCTTTAATACCAAAGTTTGGAGCGAAGAAAAGCCAAACCCCGTGTCAAGCACGGGGCGACGATGGAGGGAGCAGTCAATTCTACTCACCATAATGGAACATATTGATCCTTATTTGTTCTTGACATTTGCAGTCCCATTGATAAGACGTTTCCTTTTCATCAAGAAGGAACCCTCCCCCATGACCACCTATCACTGGACCCCAGCGCTGGAGCGTAAGTTTGTTGAATGTTTGGCTGACACGGGAAGTGTCACTGAGGCGTGTAAGGAAGTCTCCATGTCTCGCCGAGCCGCTTATGACCGGAAGCGCAAAGGGGCGGGTCTTGCGTTTCGGATTGGCTGGGACGCGGCGGTGCTGCTCGCTCGCGATGTGGTCGCGGGTGAGCTTTTGGATCGGGCGCTGGCGGGGCAATGGACTGAGACGGTGAAGGACCCTGAGACGGGCCGCACGCGGCGCTTTGCTCAGGATCGGCCCTTGGGGCTGGCTCTGCTCAACCGGCTGGACCGGATGTGCCATGTTCAGGCCGACGAAGGCACATTTCATATGGCGGCGCAGATTGTGTCTCAGGATTTTGAGGCTTTTCTGGATTTGATGAGCGAGGATGATGCGAGCAGCGCGTCGGTAACCGATGTTCGGGCGTTTCTATCGCTGAGGCAGGATGCTTGGCGGATTGGGGATCAGTTGCCGCGCGAGGATTTTGTGCAGACAAAGGCGGAGGTGGTGGGCGTACAAGAAGCTGCGATTCACTGTGAAGTTGCTGAGAATTCCGCCATTTCTGAGGCTCAGCCTGAGCCAGAATATGGCGCTCTGGACTGCGGAAGGCTCCAACCAACGCATATGCCCTTCCGGCCTATCGGTTCAAACGCTGTTCCCAGCCCCGGACATCCTGACTATCATCGTTGGATCAAGCTCCAAGACTGGGCGCGGATCTAATCGCGGATCAAATCAACCGCGCTGTCATTCCGGGCTTGACCCGGAGCCGAAGACGACCGCAGGTCAATCCATGCATCAATGATGGTGCAGGCATGGATGCATCAAGCGTGTCATAACCCGTGAGGCATAGATTCCGGGTCAAGCCCGGAATGACGGGGTGCTTTAGCGAACTAGCCCCCTAAAATTTCCCGCTCAGCGTCAACTCAAACTGCGGGTCCAAATCCCTTTTGCGGTCGATGATTTGGGTCACGATTCCGCTGGCTCTGGTGCCGGAATAGATGAGGCGCGTGCGGGTGAAGGGTGCGCCGCCAATATCGAAGACGCGAAGCCGCAGCGTGCCCCATTTGAGCTTGCGATACTCCACAAAGGCTTGCACGTCGGTCAGGTTTCGCTGGGTGCGGAACTGATTGACGAAGGACGCGGTGACGGGAGACTGGGTGTTGATCGTCACGCCATAAGCCATGCCTGCCTTGGCCAGATCATGGCGCAGCTCATAGGTCTGATGCCATTTGGGGCGGAAGGAGACGCGGCGCTTCTCGCCCGTCACCGCGTCCGTCACGCGGCTGCCATGATAATGGCCGACATATTTAAGCTCGATGCCAGAGACACCAATGGGCTTGGTCAGCCAATCGAAGGGCAGCGTGATTTCAAGCTCCGCATTCCATTTGCGCCCCTTGCCGATATTGCCCGCGCCATCGACGAAGAAACGCGGGCCAGTGGTCGGGATAATCTCAACGGGCACAATATCCTGCGTATCCTTCACCAGCTCATAACTGCCAAGCAGTTGGATGCTGCCGCGATCAAAGAATTTGCGACGGACAAGGGCGGAGAAAGTCGTGACTTGCTCAGGCACGAGGTCCTGATTGCCAGCGTCCACCAAATTGCCTTGGCCCAGATCCACGGACGTGGCGAACTCGCCAAAATCGAGCTGCGCGACTTGCCGTTCGGCGCGGAATTCGAAAGTCGTTTCCTTGCTGGCCGTCCAAGTGGCAACCAAGCGCGGCTTGGCAAATTGGAAGCTGCGGCTGGTCGAAGAAGCGCCGCTCAAACGGAGCTTAGAGAATTCGAAGATCGCGCCAGCCTCCAGCTTCCACTGCGGGCTGATCGTCCACACATCACTGACAAAGGGTTCGAGCCGCGTCTCACGGACCAACACATTGCTGGCCTCTGTGCCAAGCGAAGCATTGTTCCGAAACTCCTGAGAAGAGAAGCGCGCATCCAGCCGATTATAGGCAAGCTCAGCACCGAATTGGATCGCGTGGGACTTCACCCCGCTCCAATCATTTTGGATGCGGAAGACGGCCTCCGTCGGCTTATTCTCATTGCGTGTGGCAAAGAGCGTCGTGACGCCGGACCGGTCAGTGCCAAAGCGCCCCGTCTGATTATCCTGCTCTTGCCGATACAACCCGATGAGCTTGGTGGTCAGCTTATTGGCGAGCGGAAACTCAATATCGCCCCCAATCTCAAATTCGAAGTCATTGATCGGATCATCGGTGAAGAGGGTTTCGGTTCCGATGAGGGCACCGCCGGGGCCAGTGACATTGCCCACGCGGCGATCGATCCCGTCGCTCCATTCGGCTTGGCCATTGAGGTTCACTTTGGCTCCACCGATCCGGGTCTTCACCGCGCCCCCAAAGTTGAATTCGCGGTAGACGCTGTTGCCCACATAGTCGCGGCGCTCCACCAAGCGCCCGGCCCCATCGCGGAACGTCTCAGGACCAAAGCCACGTTGTGCTTCGCTGTAGAAATCAGCGTTAAATTCGTAAGTCGTTTTACCGCGTTTGATCGTCGCTGAGCCACTGGCAACGGGATAAACATTGCGCTTCAAGCTCTTGGTCAGGCCAACCTCATAGGTGCCTGACGTTGCAGACCCGGCCTTGCGGACGACATTGACCAGCTGGCCTTTACCTTGCGCCTCGCCATCGCCGCCGGCTTGCTCGATCAGTTCGATCCGCTCGACTTGGCTCGCCGGGATGCGGATCAGGATGGTTTCAAGATCGTCGGACTTGGTCGACGGCCGATCCCCATCGATCAAAACATTGCCCGCGTTCTCGCCAAAACCGCGCCGCCCTTCGCTATCCTCAATCGAAAAGCCGGGGATGCGGCGCACCATGTCCAGTGCGTTAACGGGGCCAAAGCTGGCGAAAAACTCCGGGGGATAGTTGCGGCGGCCATTTTCCAGCGGCGGTGCTTCTTGCGCCGATACGGTCATCGGAAGTGCAATGCTGCACAATGAAAGCGCAGTGGCTGCGCTCACCCCCCAGATATTTTTGCCTCTCATGCCCTGCCCTTCGAAGGATCGGCCTGCAGAAGCAAGGCCAACGCCCGGTCCGCTTCGGCGAACGCTGCCTCCAGTTCGATGAACGCCTTTTCAGGTGGCGGTGCTAAAACCCTCTCATATTGTTGGCTTGCGCTTCTTGTGATCGCGACTTAACGAAGAAGCTACTTGCCGTTAACGTCAACTGAAAGGCCAACGATGCGCTTTACGGGCACCCAAAACTATGTCGCCACTGATGATTTGAAAGTGGCCGTCAACGCCGCAGTTACGCTGCGCAGGCCTTTGCTGGTGAAGGGCGAACCCGGCACCGGCAAAACTGTGCTCGCCGAAGAAATCGCCAAGGCCGCCAATGCGCCGCTGATCACATGGAATGTGAAATCATCGACAAAGGCTCAGCAAGGGCTATACGAATATGATGCAGTGGCGCGGTTGAGAGACGGCCAGCTTGGCGACGAGCGGGTTCATGACATCAAGAATTACATCAAAAAGGGCAAGCTTTGGGAAGCCTTCACTTCGCCTCAGCTTCCCGTCCTTTTGATCGACGAAATCGACAAGGCAGACATCGAATTCCCGAACGATCTGCTCCAAGAATTGGATCGCATGGCGTTTGACGTGTATGAAACGCACGAGACGATTGCCGCCAAAGAACGACCCATTGTCGTCATCACATCCAACAATGAAAAGGAACTGCCCGACGCGTTCCTGCGTCGCTGCTTCTTCCATTATATCAAATTCCCAGACCGGGATACGATGCAAGCGATTGTGGACGTCCACTTCCCCGGCATCCAGAAAATCTTGGTCAGCAAAGCGATGGACATTTTCTACGACGTCCGCGAAGTGCCGGGCCTCAAGAAAAAGCCATCGACCAGTGAGCTGCTCGATTGGCTGAAGCTGCTGCTCGCCGAAGACATGCCGCTAGACGTCCTCCAAAACCGCGACCCCACCAAGGCGATCCCGCCCCTTCATGGTGCACTGCTGAAGAATGAGCAGGATGTGATGCTGTTTGAACGGCTCGCGTTCATGGCGCGGCGGAACGGGTAAGCCTTGTCCCACCCCGGCCAATGCCTGTGCGGCACGATCCGCTTTACCATTGATGCAGAGCCGATTGGCTCGCGCATGTGTTGGTGCCGGGATTGTCAGCGGATTGCTTCGGGATCGCCGACGGTGAATGTCCTCTTCCCTGAAGAGGCAGTGCATTATGAAGGACCAATGTCCAAATTCAGGATGACGGCAGACAGTGGCAACACCGTTGAACGCGGCTTTTGCCCGACATGCGGCGCGCAAATGTATAGCCGAACGGTAGAGCCCACTGGCCTACCGATGCGGGTGCGCGCAGGCACGCTCGACAATCCCGATCTGATTGCGCCCAGCGCGATCATCTGGGCGGAGAGCGCGCCTGCTTGGGCGAAGCTTGATCCTGACTTGCCACATCACCCTGCAGGTCCGCCTGCGCATTTGGCTAACAAGACGAGTTGACTATGTCCACCAACTACACCGGTCGCTGCACTTGCAGCAGCATCTCAATCTCCATCGTCGGAGAGCCGATCGCCACACGCCAATGCTGGTGCCGCCAATGTCAGCAACTTGCCCTCGGCGGGCCAAGCAATAATGCAATCTTCAAGGCCGAAGAGGTGCAGATACAAGGGACGCTCGCTTCCTCGTCGTGGGCAGCCGCCAGCGGCAACACCCTCACCTTCCACTTTTGCCCCAGCTGCGGGACGCAGATTTACGCCCAAAGCTCGGCTCGCCCCCATTTGAAGACGGTGCGTTTCGGCGCCATTGATGAACCCCATGGCCTTAGCCCTTCGGTCGCCATTTGGACCGAGGAAGCTCCCGCTTGGGCCATCATCAATCCTGCGCTGGAGCAATGGCCGCAGCAGCCCCCTGCTCCGCCTCCCAGCAAATGACAGATCAGATTGAGCCCCTTAAATCTGCGACGGTGCCAGATTGGTCTCGGGAGCAACCTGTGCGGTGGTTTGATCCTTCGCGGCAATTCCTGGCGATGCATCGAAAGCTCGAACGCTATGGCGCGAGGAAGAGTTTTGGCCGAAAATGGGCGCAGGTTAGACTTCGATTTTGGGGCATCATTGGCCAAATTGATATTCCGGCTGGCACCCAAATTGGCGGGGGGCTTCTGATGCCCCATCCCAATGGGATCGTTGTTCATCCAGACAGCATCATCGGGCCAAATTGCCTTTTGATGCAGCAAGTCACACTTGGTGTTCATGGCGCGAAGTCAGGCGCCCCAAGGCTTGGCGGACATGTCGATGTGAGCGCTGGCGCGAAGATCATCGGCCCTGTCACGATCGGCGATCATGCCTTGATTGGGGCCAATGCCGTTGTAACAAAGGATGTGCCCGCTGGGGCCATCATGGTTGGCATTCCCGCCCGCCAAATCGGATCCCGTTTACCTGAAGAGGCAACCCATGTTTTTTAACTTCCTCGATGAGCTTCGTTATGCGGGCATTCCAGCGTCCCTAAAGGAGCATCTCATCTTGCTGGAAGCGCTGGATCGCGATGTGATCCAGCAGACGCCAGAGGAATTTTATTACCTCTCTCGTTCCGTCTTTGTGAAGGATGAAGGGCTGCTTGATCGCTTTGATCAAGTGTTCAACAAGGTCTTCAAAGGCCTCCTGACCGATTATGGGACCACGCCCCAAGAGATTCCCGAAGATTGGCTAAAGGCAATCGCCGAGAAATTCCTGTCCGAAGAGGAAATGGAAAAGATCAAGTCGCTCGGATCTTGGGAAGAGATTATGGAGACGCTGAAGAAGCGTCTTGAGGAACAGCAGAAGCGCCACGAGGGCGGCAATAAATGGGTTGGCACGGGCGGCACTTCGCCTTTCGGCAACGGCGGCTACAACCCCGAAGGAGTCCGCATTGGTGGAGAATCAAAGCACAAACGAGCCTTAAAGGTTTGGGAGAAGCGCGAATTCGCCAACCTCGACCACACCAAGGAATTGGGCACGCGCAACATCAAGATTGCGCTGCGCCGCCTGCGTAAATTCGCCCGCGAAGGCGCCCTTGATGAACTTGACATCGACGGCACTGTGCGCGGCACCGCCCGCCAGGGCTGGCTGGATATTCATATGCGCGCCGAACGCCGCAATGCGGTCAAGCTGCTACTGTTCCTAGATGTCGGTGGGTCAATGGATCCGCATATCAAGCTGTGCGAGGAATTGTTCAGCGCGGCGACGGCGGAGTTCAAGAAAATGGAATTCTTCTATTTCCACAATTGCCCGTACGAGGGCGTGTGGAAGGATAACAAACGCCGCTGGTCCGACCGCACGCCGATGTGGGATATCCTCCACAAATATGGCCATGATTACAAGTTGGTCTTCGTCGGCGACGCCAGCATGAGCGCCTATGAAATCACCCACCCCGGCGGCAGCGTCGAGCACATGAACGAGGAGGCCGGCGCGACGTGGATGCAGCGAGTGACCAACACCTATCCCGCGACCGTGTGGCTCAACCCGGTGC
>DLOX01000170.1:0-3000 GCA_002478575.1 Sphingomonadales bacterium UBA7473
CTTGCGCCCGTCGCTGACCCGCCCATGCAGGACGACGCCTGGGACGCCCGCAGCACACGCAGCCAGCACTTCGCTCTGCGGCCCGGCGCCAGCGAAATGCAGGGTGTAACCCTGTTCGCCCAGGCCAGCCTGCTTGAAGGCCTCCAGCAGCAGCAGCGGCTGCTTGTGCTCGTTGAGTCGCCCGAAGAACAGAATGCGCTTGTCCACGCGCTTCGATTCGGGAGGTGCTACCGGACCCTCAGACGCGCTGCCAATCGTGGCTATGTGCTCCGCCACCACGCCATGATTACGCAGCCACTGCGCGATCCCCCCGTTGATCGCCACGTGACCACGGCCATGCGGTCTTGCCATGAGCCGATAAATGAACTGCCACGCAGTCCCGGAACGCTGCTCGCACCAATCCTGGCGAACCTCAACTGCACGAGGATAAGGCACCAGCAGCGCATGCAGCAGCGGCCACTTACCCAGCACGATGCCGTCAAAGGCCGCCAGTTCCACGCGCCGTGACCAGAGGGTCCAGCAGAACTTAAAGACTGTCGGCCAGTGACGCCGCGCCGCTCCGGAATCCTTGTAGCGCGGATGGGAAACCACGCGGCGAACCGTCACACCGTTGATGGCCTCGACCGATGCGAGACCTTCCTGGTGACCAACGCACCAAACCTCGCAGTCATGCCCCTGGCGGACCAATTCCTCTGCCCAAGCCTTGAATCGCGACTCCATGCCCCCCAGGGACGGCGCGTAGAGCTCCGTGACAAAAGCAAATTTCATTGTGCAGATCTGATCTCGTTGAACCATTGCACCGTCGCCCTCAGGCCAGCGTAGAGGCCAATCCTCGGCTCCCATCCCAACGCGCGGGCAGCGTCATTCACACCGACAAGCACCCGGGGATCTCCAGGCCAACACGCTCCACCAAACGTGACCCGCCCTGCGTACCCGGATAGTTCGGCCAGCAAATTCATCGCAACACGGATAGTCACCCCTTGCCCTGTTCCTGCGTTGAAGACTGGTACCCCTGCATGCGCCGCATCGATCGCCGGAGCGACCAACGAGGCCACGTCATCAACATGGATGAAGTCGCGAACGTTGTCGCCCCCCCCAAGAAAGTGAAAGTTCCCGGACGCGAACCTGCTCAAGGCGTCCCAGATGATCTGCTTGCGCTGCCCCGGCCCATACACGCTCAAAGGGCGAATGATCGATGTGCGCACGCCGTAGACACGCCCATAAAAGGCTACCAAGTCCTCCATCATGGCCTTGTGCTGACCATAGGGAGATATGGACTGCCTACGATCCTGCTCGCTGCTAGGCGCAGTGGCATCGCCGTAGACCGCACTGGTGGAGAACAGAACCAGGCGAGTGTGCGGGCTGTGAAGGCGCACATATTCGAGCAGCTCCATAACTTGGCACAAGTTCGCCTTAAAATCCATGCGTGGATCATCGAAGGAAGCTCGGATCGAACTATTGCCCGCGCAATGAACGATGGCCGCGACTTGAAGACCTGCACTCGCAATCTGCTCGGACAAGATATAGCCTGAGGCCGGAGAGGATTGAATCCCGACCGCCTGTCGAAGGCTCTGTATCTCGCAGCCTGCTGCACTCAGCAATGTGCGAACGCGACCGCCGACAAATCCGCCGTCGCCAGTAATGAGCACAGGCCCGACCGATTTGAACTGCGCTAGGTCAACCGCCATGGCGTCCTTCCCCACTTAGCAGATCCGAGGCAGGGCTGCGCTCACGCAGTGTCACGATTAGATATTTTCCAAGCTTTACGCCAGCCTCTTCAACCGACACATACAGCAGCCAGGAAGACAGCACAGCCAAGGCAAAAGACAGCAATATCGTGACCAGCAGCTCACGCAGGCCAACAATACTTACCCCAGCAGGCAGCATCCATTCTACGACAACCGCGACCACAATCGCGTGAACCAAATAGAACGAATAGCTGATACGCCCCAGAAAACCGACGGAGGATTGCCACCAGTTTCCAAGCGATACGACACAAAATATTGTGACCGCCGCAAAATAAGAAACCATATAACGACTCCAGCTATCGCCAAACCCGTAGTCTCGTGAATAGGCGAGCGGACAAGCGGCCACCAAGGTGATGGCGATGAGCACGATGCCGAATAGAACGAGGCGCACAAGCGTCTTGTCCTGAAGCGCCCAAAGCCTCCACTGGTAACCAAAGAACATCAACTGCAGCGCTAGAGCGACAGCCACCGGCAACTTCGCTCCTGTCTTGAACCTGATCGCAGCCAATCCAATCGCAGCAAGTCCAAACACTGCGATCGCCACAGCTGGCAGCCAGCGACGATTCAACACCCCTCCCACCTTAAGAAGCACGCAGGACAAATAAAACACCAGCTCGATCTGCAAGGTCCAATACACGCCACTGGCATCGGGGACCCCCACAAATCGCTGAAACATGGTGGCATTGATAGCCAACTGCCAGCCACTCAGCTCGCTGCCGACAAAAAACATCAGCAACAAGATCGAGACCCAATACGCTGGGTAAAGCCTAAAGAACCTATTAAGGAAGAATTCCTTGATCGGCGCACCCACCGCCTTATCCAACGTAACAGGGATAAGATATCCCGATACAACGAAAAATATTCCAACGCCAATTTTTCCGAAATCGAAAAATCCGAAAACCACCTTTTCAAACGCACCCAGGCCGACCACCACAACACCAAAACTCTCCGCGTGCCGCTTTAGGTCTAGCATGGTGTGCAGCAGGAATACGAAGATGACCGCACCCCCCCTCAGGGAGTCGAGCCAAGCCAAACGATTTTCAGGCATGGCCCTCATCAGATTTTTTACTCACCCACCCAGCAGACAGGATGACAAACACAAGGACATACACCACCCAGAAGCCCGCCGAAATCATCAATTGGCCGATTATGAAATATGGAATCGTAGCAGCGTAAGCCCGAGCCAAACCCTGCGGAGTCTGCAATTGACGTCGCATCGTTTCTGCCGTGATCGACAGAAAACAGCCTGCCA
>DLOX01000170.1:3040-5987 GCA_002478575.1 Sphingomonadales bacterium UBA7473
ATATCCAATAACCAAAACTCCCACCATGCCAAAATTTACGTACGGCTCCAAAAATCTCCCACCACGAAGCCCCGGGTGGATTGCAGAATCCAATCCAACCAATTCATTGGTATACGTCCCAACAGAATACTGCTCACGGAACTCACTTATACTGCGAGGCACAAAAGAAATTGCTGCCGCCATATAAGTTTTACCGTACAAAATTTCACCACCAGAACTCCACTCGCTAAGCACCCAAGCAAAATCACGAAGATCTGACAGTGAATTGCCATACAGGGTGGTAACAAGCGGGATGGCGATATCTGCCTCGGAGATCAACTCTTCTTGGCCTGCATTACGCAGCGAGGTGATCAGGCCAATGATTACCGCCAACGTTACGATCGCTGGAACTAGCAACCGGTACTTGAGTCGCCCTCTGAATACAACGATCACAGCAATCAGCACATCCATTGCCGGGACAAAAGTCATCATCCGTGAACCCGTGACCGATGCGCACGCAAAGGCCAATCCAAGCAAGACGCCCAAATACCAAGATCGCCTTTGTGTCAAGCGCACGCAACTCAGCGCAAAAGACACAACGTAAACCGAATACCAGAGGTTAAATACGATCCGCCCCACCGGATCCTGGAACAATTTGTCGCGAATTCCGAACACCTCGCCAAATTGCTGCCGGGAATACGCAACAATAAAAATACCAAGAATCGCCGAAAGCTCAGCAAGGCGTATGGTGGCATTACCCCGGAGAACCACCGTCGACACATTCTTCGTTATCGGAGAATAGACAACCCGGTATATCCAGGAACTCTCCAACTGCTTACACTCAACTCGCCAACGGCCGAAAAGTATTGCGCAATACCCGATCAGCGTGATGGCAAACGCTTCGCCAAGGTATTCCTGAATGGCAGCCAGCGCCGGACCGACGGAAATAAAATTCGGGGCAGCAGCCGCAAATGGATAAACCACGAAAAATGGCAAAATCACACCAAGCCCGATGACATAGTGCCAATAGTCGATAAGCACCCCGTGTTTCCAGCATCTGGCAAAAATGGAGTAGGCAAAGTGAATCAGGGCCAACGCAGAGAACGCCAGCGCCGTGGGAACATACCGAACAGCTCCATCCAGTGCCTCGAGAGAATCCTTATCAGCGAAAAGCCACTCGAAGAGCATCGCTATCCACGCAAGCTCTGCACAGTAACAGAAAGCACCTGTTGGGAGGTTACGCCGCGCAGACATTGCATCGACGCACAGCCCATACGCCCCAAACAAGGCAGGCATGCAGGGATCTTGTGCAAAACCACGGCCATGGCGGAAACTTGCCACCACCGCCGAGGAACGGACATTCCCGCATTCAGCGTGATCGTAGGCACCCGCCAACTGGATGCTAGATGCCCGCTCATGGCATCCACGCAGATGAGCAAAGAGCCCGATACACGAGCGCGCACAACTGTGGCCTGAGCACCCGCATATCACCAGACTCGTAGCGCACAATCTGTGACAAGGTGATCGTCAAACTCAGTCCAAGAACAATCTTGAGCATGTTGCCGAGATAGCGAAGATCGAAACGGGTCTGGAAGCGCAACATTGACGGGTAGGCGCGGGGTAGGCAAGCGTAGTGGCAGGAATACTGGGCAGGAGAGCGATGGAGGTGCTCGGCAGGACCTCCATCCAGAAGTTCTCGAACCATGTCTGGAATCTGGAAAAGCGATTGTGTCTTCATCGAGACGTCTCCCGCATGCCATCGTCATCGAATCAACGCGCCGCGTCCAGCAGCGCGCGAGCTTGAATCGCCACCGTTGTCGGATCGATGTCCCGAATGCAGGCCATGGTCGCACAGCCCGCGCGATTTAGACAGGGAAGGCAAGAAGGAGTTGCGTGCATCACCACCCCATTCGCATTGGCAGGACGCCAGCGCGCCGGGTCCGCCATACCCGTATGCAATGTGATCGTCGGCACTTGCCAAGCGGATGCCAGGTGCCCGCTCATCGACTCGATGCCAATCAGCAGGCTGGCCTTCGAGAACAGCGCAGACAGAGATTTCCAGTCCAACTTGCCGCACAGGTTGATAACCTCCGGCTGGGCCTCGGCCAACTCGCTGATGAGCCCACTCTCTCTGGCGCCATGACCTGTCAAGATCACAACCCAACCTTCACCGGTCAGCGAGGCGATCAGCGCCTTCCATTTGGCTTCGGGCCACTCACGTAGGCGCTCCCCGGAGCCCGGATGGATGACCACATATGCACGCCCGTGCAGCGATGTCCAGCCGAGCGCCGCGGCGGCACGGCCATGGGCTGCCTCATCCGGCACGGGCAGCGACGGGTGGACGAAAGGCGCGCCCTGTTCGCACGTCACCATGCGCACAAGGTCCAGCTGATACTGAGTCTCGTGCTTGCCCGGCGCTACGTCGAGTTGCAGCGGCTCGGTAAGAAGCGCCCCGAATCCGTGGTTTGAGAATCCGACCCGACGCGGGATGCCGCACTGCCAAGCCAGCCACCCCACCGGCGGGAAGCCAGTGAACAGGTCGATAGCCAGGTCATAGCCCTGGGCCTTGATTTCCTGCACCGCCACGCGACGAGTCTTCTTCTGGCGCATGCCCTTCTCCGCAGAAGGAATCGCAGCGCGGTTCAACCTCGCCAGATCCAGGATGTGAATGCGGGCAATGTCTGGATGACCATCGACCACCTGTCGGGCCCAACTGCCGCACAGCATGCCAATCTCCGCATTCGGAAACGCGCGGCGCAGCCCAGGCAAGACGCTGGTCGACAGCAACAGATCGCCGTTGTATGCCGGATTCATCAGCAGGATACGGCGAGGCGATTGCCCAGCCGCAAGCACACCAGCAGTACGGCGAGGAAGCGCCAGAAGCGCAACATCCAAGGCCCGCAAGATCCAGCTGGCGACCTTTTTGCGCTCGTGATACTTGCGTTTGGGAGAGAGGACTTCCAGCAAA
>DLOX01000187.1 GCA_002478575.1 Sphingomonadales bacterium UBA7473
TCATTCCGGGCTTGACCCGGAATCCATGCCTCGCCGTTCGAGACAAGCGTGATGCATCCAGCATTGGTCAAACATTGAGGCATGGATTCCGGATCAAGTCCGGAATGACAGTAGGGTCGGACTTCAGCGCTTCGCCGCAAACAGCGCATGCTCATAGGAAATTGAGCTTTCCACCAGCATTTCCCAAAGGGCCGCGACCAGCGGCTCTGGGACGCCGCCCGCGCGCGCATGGGCCTTCACATTTTCAATGACTTGCGCTTTGCGCCCTTCATCGCGGACGCTGTTCGCATCAGCCTTGATGCGGGCTGCCGCGCGCATATAGCCGAAGCGCTGGGCGAGCAGGCCAACAAGAGCTTCATCAACGGCATCTACGCCTTGGCGAACATCGGCCATGGTGGCGCATGTATCAGGATCGATCATCATGGCTGGCCCATAGAGGGGCGCGAACCTTTGGGAAAGAGCTAAAGCTGATTGATCGCTTGGGTCGTGGCCGTTGCATAGGCCGATGTGGCATGCCGCCAAGCGCCGACGAAATGGATGAAGCGCGTATCCGCACCCCAAGCTTCATTCCAGTAATTCATATAATGATCATAGGGGAGCAAGGTCGCGCCTGCCTCATTGGCGATCAGATAGTTGGAAGTGATCTGCTCCGTGCCCCATTCGGTCCAGCGAGGGCCGCAGAACGCCTCTGCTTCTTGAGAGAAGGCTTCCATTGCGGCCACGCGGCCGGGGCCTTTGGAAAAGCCTGCAAAGCCTGAACACCCCCGCGCATAGCGGCGGTTTGCCGCATCAGGCAGTTGCAGGATGCGGCTTTCGAAATAGCCTTGGATGTGGCCGCCTTCTTCTGGGCCATCGGGATAGAAGCGCGCCGCGAAATCGGGCAGCGCCATCGAACCCAAGGGCGCTTCAATCGGGCCGCCCGACAAAGTGAAGGACAGGTTCGCTTCAATCGCTGCCGCCACTTCAGGCACGGCGCCGATGGTCACAGTGTCTGAATCGAGCTGGATGACATAGGCCTCTTCGCGCAAGGACTGGATGGTCAGCAGCCGTTCCCATGTACCGCCGCGCGGGCAGGGGCCTGTGTTGACGCTTGCGATGGGGATGATGCGGGGATTGCCAAGATGCTCGGCCAAGATGCGCTTGTCCGCGTCGGTCAAACTGCCATCATCGAGCAGCACAATTTTCCCACGCTGCAAATGATGGTGCAGCGATTTGATCGCGAGCAAATAGGGCAAAACCACCGCTGTGCCGATCATCGAAAAGAGGATCAGGCCATCATCTGAGGGCGTGATGACGGGCTTCTCGAGCAAGGCCCGGCATTGGCGCTTATGCTGATGTTCCCGGGCCATGCGGGACAGGCGATCAAGTTTCTGCATGAACATGGGGCGGACCCTTATCAGAATATGATGACCGAAGGCTTTACGCTGCTGCAGGTTCGGCAGGTTTTGGTTGCCGCGCCGCGATGACGCAGCCTGCCACGATCAGTGCTGTACCAATCAGCGTAGGGATCGTCACCGCTTCATCGAAGAAATACCAACCCATGATCACTGCCCAGCCAAAGGCGGTATATTCAACCGGCAGCAAGGCCTGTGCCTCTGCTCGGGCATAGGCCCAAGAGAGAAGGTAGAGCGAGACATAGGTGAGTGCCGCCGCGAAGATGATGAACGGCACTTCCTCCATCGGTGGAACGACTGCTAGGAAAGGCGCAAAGGTCAGTGTCGCCAACAAGGCAAAAAGGGTTTGCAGGAAAGCCACTTGGACAGGCGAGGCCAACTGTGCCTGCTGCCGTTGGAGAATGATGTTATACGCATAAAGCACTGCGGAAATCAGGATGGAGCCTATGCCCATCAACACTTCGCGATCATGATCGGCGACATCAAGCCGCGCCCAAGCCGTAATCGCGACGCCAAGGATGCCCATGATGGACGCAATAATGGCCTTTGGAGCGATCTTCTCACCCAGCAGAACCGCGGCCAGATAAAGCGCAATCAAAGGCGCGATGAAGGATAAGGCAATCCCTTCGGCCAACGGAACCCGCACAATCCCCCAGAAGAAAGTGAAGGCCATAACAGCCGCGATCCCGCCTCTGATCATTGAGATTTTGAGGACAGGCCATTCGGGGATGCGGCTTTTCGTTGCGACAAAGCCGATGCCGCCCATGGTGCTTGCTGCCATCTGCCGCCAGAGCATGGCGTTATAGGCGCCCATGACAATGGCAAGATGCTTCACCACCGCATCCATCATAGAGAAAAGCGCTATTGCTACGCACGCAACCAAGAAGGGAGCCAAAGGATGATGCGGCTTGTTCACGCCTTATGCGCAACTTTGTGATGCACGAAGACGATGATCGCGCCGACCAATAGCCCGAACAGGCCCGAAAGCGTGGCATCCGCGATCCAGCCTAGAGCTCCTTCGGTCAGACCGATATAGGTGGCGGGATAGATATGGGCACCGTGGAGAATGATCTGCCCGCCGACCCACAACATCGCAGCGGTTCCAATGATCGACAAAGCCGTCAGCAATTTGGGCATGCCGCGCACCAGCGCCCGACCAAAAGCTTGGGCCCCGCTGTTTTGGCGCCCGGCCAAATGCAGCCCGATATCGTCCATCTTCACGATAAGAGCGACGGCGCCATAAACGGCAACCGTAATCCCAATGGCCACGGCTGCGAGCACAGCCGCTTCCAACCAAATTGATTGCTTCGCCAGATAGGACACGCTGTTGAGCGTGATCGCCATGATTTCGGCCGAAAGGATGAAGTCGGTGCGGATCGCGCCCTTCACCATCTCGGCCTCATGTTCCGGCGTGCCCATTTCGGCAAGCTCCTCGCTAAGGCTCTCCTCTTTATGCGGCATGACTTTCTCGATGACCTTCTCGGCCCCTTCGAAGCAGAGAAAGGCCCCGCCAAGCATCAGCAATGCGGTGAGAACCCACGGCGGGAAAAAGGCGCTGAGGATCAAGGCGATGGGCAGCAGGATCACGATCTTGTTGAACAAGGACCCCTTGGCGATGCGCCAGATGATCGGCAGTTCGCGGTCGGGCGTGAAGCCCGTCACATATTGAGGCGTAACCGCTGCATCGTCGATGACGACGCCAGCGGCTTTGCCGCTGGCTTTGCCTGCGGCAAGGGCAACGTCATCAATTGACGCCGCAGCAGCGCGGGTGATTACAGCAATATCGTCAAGAAGTGCAGCAAGACCCGATGGCATGAAAAGTCCCCTTTTGAAGCAAGCTCCCCACGCGGATAGCGGAAGTGGGGCTGGGTTCAAGACTGGCTTTTGTTGGTAGGGGGAAAGAAGCGCGTCATCCTGAACTTGTTTCAGGATCCACTTTCGTGCCGGACTCCAAAACATGGGCGCTTGGCTCCGGTGGATCCCGGATCAAGTCCGGGATGACGGTGGCGCGAACTACTGCTTTTCCAAACTCGTACTGCCTTCAGGGAAAGTCACCCAGCTCGATGCAGAACAGGTCCAGTAATTGAGCGTGGGCACCACATCGCGCGGATCATCTAATGATCCGACTTTGATGATCACCAATTCGGGTGCGGCGGGAATCTCGCTGGTCACGGGCGCGCCGCATTCTGGGCAGAAATTCCGCAGCAAAGGATTGCCGCTTTCGCCATGATCTTCATAGCTTTTGAGCGTGCCAGTCAGATTCAGACCCGCCTTGGGCATCATCGCGATGACCGACATGCTGGAGCCAGCTTGCTTCTGGCAATTTCTGCAGCTGCAGGTTGCGACGACCATTGGTGCCCAATCGACCGAATAGCGGACGGCTCCGCACAGGCACCCGCCTTCGCGCATATCGGCCATTAGTAACGCTCCAGCTGAACCATCATCTTCTTATAGCCATGCACAAAGCTCGCCGGCACGCGCACAGGCTCTTCCACCACATGGACGCGCAGGCGGCGCTTTTGCATTTCGCCGATCAAGGCTGTCAGCTGCATTTCCGCGGCACGGGCCCCAACACAGCGGTGGATGCCGTAGCCAAAGGCCAAGTGGCGCCGCGCATTTTCCCGCTCAACGATGACACTGTCACCGTCAGGGAAGATGGTCTCGTCGCGGTTGCCAGAGGCATACCAAAGCGCAAGCTTGTCCCGCTTCTTGATTTGATGGCCGAACAGCTCCGTATCTTCGGTTGCTGTGCGGCGCATATGCGCAAGCGGGGTTTGCCAGCGGATCAGCTCATGCATGGCATTGACGGCAAGTTCATGGCTATGATTCTGCTCAAGGATCGTGCGCTGTTCGGGGAAGGAGTGCAGACCATAGGCATAGGCCGACATGCTGTTCCGTGTTGTGTCATTGCCGCCGACAATCAACAGGATCAGGTTCCCGATAAATTCTTGCTGGCTCATATGCTTCATCGCGTCCGATTGGAGCATGATCGAGATTAGGTCATGCGCGCCGGGCTCTTGAGCCTTCTTCTGCCATAGCTGCATGAAGGCCCCGCCCATTTCCCAAGCGGTTTGACGACGTTCGATGCGCGATTCTGGCGTGTCAAAGCGTTCGATATCGCCGAGGATATCGGACCAGCGGGTGAGGTTCCGCCGCTCTTCCCAAGGGAAATCGAAGAAGATTGCAAGCATTTGCGTTGTGAGTTCCATCGATACCGCATCCACCCAATCAAAGGGCGTGCCGATGGGAAGCGAATCAAGCACTTCGCCCGTCCGTTCGCGCGTGTCCTGCGTCATCCGCTCAATTTCGCTGGGGCCAAAGGCGGGAGCAACCGTGCGGCGTTGGGCGGTGTGCTGCGGCGGGTCCATCGCGATGAACATGGGGAAAGCTTCTTCGCCTTCCTGCAGATTGTCGATGCCGTCGCCCGCAACCGTGATGCCGCCGACTTCCCAGCTGGATGAGAAAATCTTCGGCAAAGCCTCAACATGCTGGATCGGCTTATAGGTGGAGACGGACCAATAAGGGCCGAACTTGGACGTTTCGCATTTATGGATCGGATGATTGGCGCGAAGCTGACGGAAAGGCTCTTGCCAGCGATCCTCTGCCCAAATTTCCGCGCGGGAAACGTCGAACGGATCGACTGCGGGGTTTGCTTCTTCCTTAAAGGCCGTTGCCATCGTTCGAATCCTCTCGCTTTTTGCGTTTTATTGAGTTGCAGTCTGCAACTATTTACACGCTTGTCAATGGCGAAAGGCGACAGATGTTTTTCAGTTTGCGGCTGAACGCCCGAAGCCAAAGGCCGATTTCCAGCTGCCTGACTTAAGCACCCCGACGCGGAACAATCTCGCGGCCACCCAAATGGTGATCGCGACCCAGATCGCTTGCCAGGCCAAGGCCATGATATGCGGAAGGACAGCAGGATCAGTCGCTGCCCGCGCCGTCATTGCGTAAGGCGAGCTGAACGGGAACCACTGTGTGAAGGTGGCTAGCGTCGATCCCGGGCTGTTGGCCCCAGCAGACGACATGCCAAACATTGCGACCATGAAAATGGTGACGGGAAGCGAGAGCATTTGCACTTCGCGCATCGTGCCTGCTTGACCACCGACGCCCAAGAAGACTGCGCCCAAGAGCATATAGGCCATGGTGAAATAGAGCGCACAAAGGGCGATGAAGGTCGGCAGGCCAACTGCAGGGGCAAGCGTAGCCAGTCGAGCGAGGCCGGGGATCGCCAAAACCGCAAGACCTGCCATGCTCGCCCAAAAGGTGACGAAAAGCACAGCGACGCCGAACATGCCAACCAGCTTGCCAAGGAACACAGCCTCCAGCGGCACAGCGGCGGCGAGGATCTCAATCACTTTGTTGGACTTTTCTTCCGCCAACATCCCGACCGCTTGACCGGCGAGAAGGAGCGTCAGGAAAAAGACCACGAAAACCGAAAGATAGGCCGTCATCTGCCGTCCTCCCGCGCTCGATTCATTGCGCTGGATCGCGGTCAGGGTCGGTTTGCTCAACTCAGCACCGAAGCCTGTGCCGGTTTTCCGTTCACGCATCACTTCATTCGCAAGCGAGGAGAGGAAGGCGGCTGAGTTTCGCGCCAATTCGCGGTGCGCAATGCTTGGCTTGTCGAGGGGGCCATGCATCACCGCATAATAGTCGGTTTTGGGTGAAATGATCAGTGCTTCTGCTTCCTTGGTCGGGTCTGCCTTGGTCACAATGACTTCCAGTTCGGGCGGACCTGCAAAGCGTCCTGTCAGGCCCCGCAACGCAGTGTCGGCCGCCTTGATGTCTTCGACATCCGCGGGCGCGGCGATCACAGCAATGCGTGCGGCATTGGCCGACGTCACGGCCACTTGCGATGCACCGCTGCCGCCTAGAGCTGCGAGCACGATCATGAAGAGCGGCGCGAGCAGGAACAGCAAGAAGGCGGGTGTGGCGACCACGGCCAAGAAATCTCGGCGCGCGATGATCAAGCTATAGGAGAAAAGGGACTTCATGCGGCTAGCTCCCCTTCGGCACGCGCCTGTTGGACAATAGATACAAAGGCATCGTGTAGCCCGGGCCGTTCCATCGTAAGCCCCGCAATCCCGTGCCCAGAGGCGAGCAAGCCTTGCACAAGCGTCTCTGCGCCGCCCTCCGGCACGGTGAAGCGCCAGACGCGACCGTCATGAATGGCTCCTGCGGGCAAAAGCCCTGCAACATCGGACCCATCTTGGGATGGTGTATAGCTCCCCCGCATCGGCAACCGGCCACGCGCTTCGTCAACAGTGCCTTGAAAGCGAACCAACCCGCCCGCGATGATCGACAGGCCAGCGCATAGCCGCTCGGCATGGGCCATCACATGGGTGGAGAAAAGGATCGTCGCCCCGCGTTTCTGCTCGGCCTTGATCAGGCTTTCGAGATGCTCTTGATTGACCGGATCGAGGCCGGAAAAGGGCTCGTCCAGCACGATCAGATCGGGCTTGTGAACGATGGAGCCCAGCAACTGCACCAATTGCGCCATCCCCTTAGACATTTGGCGGATCTTCTTATCAGTCGCGTGGCCGAGGCCTGCTTCCTCCATCATCACGCCTGCCCGTTTGCGCCCTTCGGCCCACTCAAGGCCACGCAGCGCTCCCATGAAAGCAATGGCTTCTCGCGCTTTCATGCCAGGATAAAGCCCGCGTTCTTCGGGCAGATACCCAACGCGGTTGTTGGCGTTGCGTGGATTGCTTTCGCCCAGCAAGCGCCGCTCGCCGCCATCGGGATCGATAATGCCAAGCATCATCCGAAGCGTCGTCGTTTTGCCCGCGCCATTGGGGCCAAGCACGCCGTAAATTTGGCCTTCCGGGGCGGAAAGGCTGACGCCCTTCACCGCTTGTTGCTTGCCAAAATATTTGATCAGGCCCTCTGCCCAAACTGGAGGAAGTGATGACACGTAGTCTTGGCCTTTCCGTTCGCCCTAAAGCCGTGGTAGCGGGTGATGATGGCCCCTAACAAGCCCAGTCTTGAAACAGAGTTAAGAGCAGAGGCCTTTCGGCTGGGTTTTGTGAGCGTAGGGATCACAGGCGCTGCGCAGGATCAGGCGTTGGCGCTGAATGATTGGCTGACCGCTGGCCATCATGGCGCAATGGATTGGATGGAGGGGCGCAAGGAACAACGCGCCTCTCCGAATGGGCTTTGGCCCGAGGCGAAGAGTGTGATTGCTTTGGGGATGAGCTATGCACCCGCCGCGCCGCATGTCGACGACCCTACTCGCGCGATCATATCCCATTATGCCCAAGGCGCGGATTATCATGATGTCGTCAAAAAGGCACTGAAGGCGCTGGCTCGTTGGTTGGTGGATCGCACTGGCTGCGAGCTGAAGGTCTTTGTCGATACCGCGCCGGTGATGGAAAAGCCGTTGGCAGCCGCGGCCGGGATTGGCTGGCAAGGTAAGCATAGCAATCTCGTCAGCCGAGAACATGGGAGCTGGCTGTTCCTTGGCGCGATCATGACGACTTTGGAGTTGGAGGAAGACGCTCCCCATGTTGATCGCTGCGGCAGTTGCACCGCGTGCCAAACCGCTTGCCCTACGGACGCCTTTCCCAAGCCCTATGTGGTCGATGCCCGGCGCTGCATTTCCTATCTGACGATTGAGCATAAAGGCCCCATCCCAGAAGAGTTTCGCCGCGCGATGGGCAATCGCATCTATGGTTGTGATGATTGTTTGGCCGCCTGTCCTTGGAACCGTTTTGCGAAGGCAGCGCACGCTCACAAGGCCTTTGCGCCTAGAGCGGAGCTGACGGCTCCGGCGCTCGCGGACATATTGGCGCTGGATGATGCAGCGTTCCGGCAGGTGTTTTCTGGGTCCCCGATCAAGCGGATCGGGCGGGTTCGGATGGTGAGGAATGCTGCGATTGCGGCGGGGAATAGCGGGGATCGGGGTTTGGTTCCGGTGTTGCAGGGATTGCTGGATGACCCGTCGGAAGTCGTTCGTGACGCTGCTGAGTGGGGGGTCGGCGAACTCACAACCATTCATCACTCCAACTAAGCCCTTGGTGCCTTGGTGTCTTGGT
>DLOX01000050.1 GCA_002478575.1 Sphingomonadales bacterium UBA7473
AAGTCCGCGCGCGCGGCGGCAAGATTGTGTTGATCAGTGATGCTGAAGGGATTGCGGAGGCCGGAGAAGGCTGCATGGCCACCATCGAAATGCCCCACGTGCATCCTCTGATCGCGCCGCTGGTTTACGCAGTGCCGGTGCAGCTGCTCGCTTATCATGTGGCCTGTGCGAAGGGCACGGACGTCGATCAGCCACGGAATTTGGCTAAGAGTGTTACGGTGGAGTAGCTTTCTACCTCGCTGCCTACTAGGTCATAACAATGAAAATCAAAGAAATTCGCCTTGTTGGCATCAGGTGTTTTGAGGATACTGGTGATGTTTGCCTCGCAGACAGATTCAATATCATTGTAGGTCAGAATAATGTTGGCAAATCTACATTCTTGAAGGCTATCCTCCATCTTCAAGGGATGTTCTTCGATGGAAAAGACGTCCGTCCGAGCGTGACAAGCGCCTATTTCTCAGTCGTGCTTGGGGATGTAACACAGACGGACTTCGTGCAATATGGTACGCTTCGAATGCCACGGACGCGATACACCACTTATTTCCTCGGCAGCGAGGCCGCTTATACTGAAGCTCACATCAACACTGTGAGTGCCACGGATCAAATCTTCTTCTCTTCTCGGCCGCGCCATACAATTGTTCCTTTCGTCGCGAAACGAAAAGCAAGCGGCTTTAGTGAGGTAATTAACTCAGGAGCGCTTATCCCGGTAACGGGCACACTTCATNNCTTCATAATCTCTACGCCAATATTGATTTGCTCGCCACAGATGGGCATCCTGACCATGAAGCATACAAGGCCGCAACCTTAGAAATCCTGGGCCTAAAAATAACTGTTCAGCCATCAAGTGCTGGCAAAGTGGCTGGATTCTATCTCAGCCGCGACAATTTTGTCACGCTAGACCGTATGGGAGATGGTGTTGCCGAGATCGTAGCATTGATTGCGGAGCTTTGTCTGGCGCGAGGCAAAATTTTTGTACTTGAAGAACCTGAGACAAACCTCCATCCCAAAGGTCTAAAGGCTCTCCTCTCTTTGGTTCGTGCGTCGTCTGAGCACAACCAGTTCATTATCGCCACCCACTCAAACGTAGTCGTTCGTGAGTTAGGCGGAGAAGACGGTAGCAAGGTCTTTGGCGTATACCGAGATGGTAATTCAATCGACAGTCCATCAAGGGTGGAAGAGGTTGAACGCTCGCCCAAAGGACACATGCAATTGCTCCGAGAGCTTGGCTATGAGTTTACGGATTTCAGTTTGCATGAAGGATGGCTTTTCTTGGAGGAATCGTCGGCCGAAGAGATTGTAAGGGACATTCTGGTGCCAAATTTTGTGCCAAGTCTTCGAGGGCGACTACGGACCTTCTCGGCTGCTGGTGTTACAAACCTTGAACCGACGATTTCAGAGTTTCGTCGTTTGATAACATTCGTTCACCTCCAACCAGTATATGAAGGTCGGATGTGGGTCTGGGCCGATGGCGATAAAGCTGGTAAAGACACAATTGAGAAAATTCGAGGCGGGTTTCCAAATCTAGATGCAGGGGCTCTCTCGTGCTTCAATCAACCACAATTTGAGCAGTATTATCCGGCTCAATTCGCTGAAGCCGTCGCAACGACTCTGGCGATTGAAGGTAGGAAAGAACGGCGGCTGGCCAAGATGGAGCTCTTAAAAGAAGTCGTCGAATGGACCACCAACAACCCGGAAGAGACGAAAGGTGCTTGGTCAAAGAGTGCGGCAGAAATCATCGCTATGTTGAAAGATGTCGCCAATAAGATCGGATGAGGTGGAGTCGGCTTCACCCCCCAAACCCGCCCCCTTGATCCGCCCTACACATTTCGCCATCACGGGTGCGAACCGGAGGTGTGGCCAGTTGGGATTCTTCTCGCGCTTATTTGGGCGAAAGCCAAAGCGTCTGGCGTTGCCGCCGCCTTCGCCTGCTCCATCAGGGGAATGGCCTCCGCCGCCTCTGCAGCCGCGATCTTCATCAGAATGGCCCGGCGCGATCCCCGAACCCGCGGACTCAACCCCGCCGTGGATGAAATATCCGGTCTCGGCACCCAAGGGGCATATCATTGTCTTTGCCAATGAAAAGGGCGGGGTCGGCAAATCCACCTCGGCCTTTCACACCTGCATTGCACTGTGCAATGCAGGTGAAAGCGTGGCGGCGCTGGACGTTGATCTCCGGCAATTGACGCTCCACCGGGCGCTGTGGGCGCGGCAGGAAAGCGAGCGGGAATATGGCGTGAAGCTCCCCGGGCCGCTTCAGATCATGCTCGCGCAGCAAAATGAGGCGGAGCTGGAAGAGAAGCTCCGCATGGCGCGGATCCACCATAGCTTCATCGTGATTGATGTGGGCGGCCATGATAGCCCGATTGCCCGCCGCGCAATCTTCATGGCGGATACGATTGTGACGCCCGTCAATGATAGCTTCATCGATCTCGATATGCTGGGCCGCATCGATCCGCGCACGGGGGAGTTTAAGACGCTTGGCGATTTCGCCCGGCTGGTCGCGCATCTGAAGGAGCCGAGCCTGACGCTTCGCACCAAGGCGCTCGATTGGGTCGTGATGCAGAACCGATCCCGCAGCCTTGGCACCAAGAATGAGAATAAGGTGCTTGATGCCCTTCAAAAGATTGCGCCGGTCGCAGGCTTTCGCTTGATCCCGGGATTGCGGGAACGCGT
>DLOX01000240.1:0-1696 GCA_002478575.1 Sphingomonadales bacterium UBA7473
ATTGCGCTGCCGTTCCAGCCTTAAATTCTCCTACTGATGAAAAATCAATTGGCGAAAATTCTGCAAGCGCAGCTAATTTTTGCTGACTGTCAACGGATTCATCAGCCACAGCAAAAGCATAAACCTCGGCTAGGCTTTCTACTGCATGGCGGACGCCGTCCACGTCCAGAGCAGCGGATATAGCATGAAGCTTATCAAGGCTTCTAGGCAGCCTGATGTCGAGGCCCCCATCTTTCAGTACGACAACAGCTATGTTTAGCCGCTCGTCCCTAACTCGATCGGCAGCAAACCTAGCAATCGCAAAATCATAGCAGCGTTCCATCGGCTATGCCCGTACGCAGGGCCAATAGCCGTCCCCCAAGGCGGCGTGCCGACCAAATTTCACACGTTTTCTCCCTCTGTGACGCGCTCATCCAATCAATCGGCATTTGCTTCAAAAACCCGGCGATGGTTTCGCTCGGGATTGATGCAATGCGATCAATCATTTCGTTCGCTTGCGGAACAAAAATTCCATGTACGTTACGAATGAATCGCCCGTAGCGAACTGTGCTAGAGGATGCACTGGGAAACTGCATTCCGTCCAGTCCATTTAGCTTCGCTGCGGCAAAATCGAACGCACATAGGCGTCGGTTCATGCCTTCTTGGACCAACATGAAATTTTTCAGGCATCGATCATCGTTTCCCGCGAACAGATCGAACGCATAAAGTGCCGATAAGTATGCGCCGGGCCATTCCGATGGCTGGCCAAGTTCGCCTGTCTGTGCCGTAGACAAGAAGCGTGCTGTGTCGGTTTCGGCTGCGGGGCTGTCAGGCATCATGGATCCAAAGGCCGTGCTTCCTGTATCGGCATCCTCAATGACCCTAAAATTTGGAGTCGGGATTCCTAGGTGGTTGGCCAGCGAAGAAAACAAAAACTCAGTCGCTCTTATTTGTCGACCGTCTTTATCCTCTTTGCAGTATGCTAGTCCCTCGTTGGTGTAGGCATTGAATGACAGATCAGCACCATTCGCCAGATTCGGTAATCTGGCGTTTATGCGTAGAGGGAACAGGCTGGGCTGAGCCGACATTCCTGATTGCAAACTCCCCCGTTCGTTTGAGCCTGTCAAATTTGATTCATACCAGTTCATTTTGGCTAGCCCACCAGATATGCGCCGATAGCTTTAACAAGCTCACTCCGCCGCAATCCCCGCCTGCGCAAACATATCCGCGCCTTCATCCTCAGCGACCACCGCCCCATCATTGGCCGCCTTGGCAGACTTGCGAGCATCAAAGCTGTCCCAGACGTCGTTCCAATTGCCGCGGGTGGCGGCTTTGGAATATTCGGTGGCGCGGGTTTCGAAGAAATTGGCATGCTCCACGCCGTTGAGCAAAGGCGCGAGCCAGGGCAGGGGATGCTCTTCGATCATGAACATCGGTTTGAAGCCCAATTGGCCCAGCCGCCAATCGGCGATGTAGCGGACATATTTCTTAATGTCCTTGGCCGTCATGCCCGCAACCGGGCCATCGGCAAAGGCGAGATCGATGAACGCATCTTCCAAGCGGACGGTCTTCTGGCAGCAATCGAGAATATCTTCGCGCACGGCCTTCGTCAGGCAATCCCGTTCCTTCGTAAAGGCATGAAACAGCTTGGTGATGCCTTCGCAGTGAAGGCTTTCATCGCGGACGGACCAAGAGACAATCTGCCCCATGCCCTTCA
>DLOX01000240.1:1756-1944 GCA_002478575.1 Sphingomonadales bacterium UBA7473
TTCATCTTGTTGAAGCGCGGGAAATTCATCAGCATCGCGAAGGAGGCAAACAGCTGTAGCCCTTCGGTAAAGCCACCAAACATCGCCAGCGTGCGGGCAATATCTTCATCGCTATCCACGCCAAAGGTGTGGAGATAATCATGCTTATCCTTCATTTCTTTATATTGAAGGAACATGCCATATTCGCT
>DLOX01000240.1:1983-4084 GCA_002478575.1 Sphingomonadales bacterium UBA7473
TATTCGCTTTCGGGCATGCCGATCGTGTCAAGCAGATGCGAATAAGCCGCGATATGGACCGTCTCCATATTGCTGAACGCGGCCAGCATCATCTTCACTTCAGTGGGCTTGAAGATGCGGCCATAATGTTCGTGATAGCAATTCTGCACCTCGACATCGGCTTGCGTGAAAAAGCGGAAGATTTGCGTGAGCAAATTGCGCTCATGATCGGTCAGCTTTTGCGCCCAATCACGGCAATCCTCACCCAAGGGCACTTCTTCCGGCATCCAATGGATCTGCTGCTGACGCTTCCAGAAATCATAGGCCCAAGGATATTCAAAGGGCTTATACTGAGTGCGAGCTTCTAAAAGGGACATGATGGTTACTCCGGATTTCCTTCACCAGTTGGGAGAAGGACGAAATTAATATGATGCTTTGAACGCCTAGACTGCCAGTGACCCCGTCACTGGCACGCTAGGCATTCATCATAATCCTTCGCTTCAACCTCAATCTGGCGAAGGTCGGGCGTGTTGTCGGCTTCTACGCCGCCTGCGAAACCGGCGCGCTGGACCGACTTGGAGCGGAGATAGTAAAGCGATTTCACGCCCAATTCCCAAGCGCGGAAATGGAGCATGAGGAGATCCCATTTCTCCACATCTGCGGGGATGAAGAGATTGAGCGACGTCGCTTGATCGACATAAGGTGTGCGGTCTGCCGCCAGTTCGATCAGCCAGCGTTGATCAATCTCAAAGCTGGTTTTGTAGACATCTTTTTCTTCTTGGCTGAGGAAATCGAGATGCTGAACGCTGCCGCCTTGTTCAAGGATGCTGTTCCACACCGCATCCGAATTTTTGGACTTTTCGCTCAGGAGCTTTTCGAGATGCGGGTTCTTGATCGAGAAGCTGCCGGATAGCGTCTTGTGCGTGTAAATATTGGCCGGGATCGGCTCAATGCAGGCACTGGTGCCGCCGCAGATGATCGAGATTGACGCGGTGGGTGCAATCGCGGTCTTGCAGCTGAACCGCTCCATCACACCACGCTCTTCCGCATCGGGGCAGGCGCCACGCTCGGTCGCGAGCAGCATCGACGCTTCATTCACCTTCTGGCTGATATGTTTGAAGATGCGCAGGTTCCAGCTCTTGGCCATCGCGCCTTCGAACGGAATGCCGCGTGCTTGCAAGAAGCTGTGGAAACCCATGACGCCCAAGCCCACCGAACGCTCACGGCTCGCCGAATATTTGGCGCGTGCCATATCGTCTGGCGCGCGATCAATATAATCGGTCAGCACATTATCGAGGAAGCGCATGACATCTTCCACAAAGCGCTTGTCATTCTTCCACTCTTCCCATGTTTCCATGTTGAGCGAGGAGAGGCAGCAGACAGCTGTCCGGTCATTCCCCAGATGGTCGCGACCCGTCGGCAATGTGATTTCAGAGCAGAGATTGGATGTTGTAACTTTCAAGCCCAGCTCACGGTGGTGGCGGGGCATGGCTTTGTTCACATGATCGATGAAGATGATGTAAGGTTCGCCGGTGGCAAGGCGGGTCTCAACCAGCTTCTGGAACAGCGCACGGGCGTCAACCGTCGCGCGGATGCTGCGATCCTTGGGCGAACGCAGTGGCCATTCTTCGCCGGCCTTGACGGCTTCCATGAAGGCATCGGTCAACAGCACGCCATGATGCAGGTTCAACGCCTTGCGGTTGAAATCGCCTGAGGGTTTGCGGATTTCAAGAAACTCTTCAATTTCAGGATGGTCAATGTCGAGATAGCAGGCTGCAGACCCGCGACGGAGCGACCCTTGGCTGATCGCCAGCGTGAGCGAATCCATCACGCGGACGAAGGGGATGATGCCTGACGTTTTGCCATTGAGGCCAACAGGTTCGCCGATGCCGCGCACACTGCCCCAATAGGTGCCAATGCCACCGCCTTTTGACGCGAGCCAGACATTTTCATTCCAAGTGTTGACGATGCCTTCCAAGCTATCATCGACGCTGTTCAAATAGCAGCTGATCGGCAAGCCACGGCCTGTGCCGCCGTTTGAGAGCACTGGCGTTGCGGGCATGAACCACAGGCGGCTCACATAGTCATAGATGCGCTGCGCATGCTCTGCATCATCGGCATA
>DLOX01000275.1 GCA_002478575.1 Sphingomonadales bacterium UBA7473
ACCGTTCGTCGTCGCTTCTGCCATCCGCGCCAATTCCGCTGCAGCCCGATCAATCAGCGCAGGCTTCAGCACCAAATCTTCCGGCGGATAACCAATCAGCTGGAGTTCCGGAAAGACAATCAGATCAGCATGCGGGTGCGCTGCCCGCACCGCGAGCATCGCATCGGCATTGGCGGGCAAATCTCCCATACGCTGATTGAGCTGGGCAAAGGCGATCGAAAGGGCATCTGTCATCCCCCTTCTCTATGCGGCTTGACTCAGGCTCGCAATCCCGCTGGACGAAAGCCTATTGATGCTGGCAAGATGGTGAAATGTTGAGGAGAGGCTGATGAACAAGGTCTATGTGAACAAGGCGGCAATTGGCGAAACCAAACTGGTCGAATCACCCCCGACACCCTTGGCCGATGATGCAGTCCGGCTCCGCATCGAGAGTTTTGCGGTGACCGCAAACAATGTGACCTATGCCGCCATCGGCGACATGTTTGGATATTGGAATTTCTTTCCCACCGGCGAAGACGGCCAAGGCATTGTTCCGATGTGGGGCCATGCCATTGTGGAAGCCTCCAACTGCTCAGAAATTGGCGCAGGCGAACGCGTCTATGGTTACCTTCCGATGGCAACGCATCTTGACGTCATTCCCGGTGATATTGGTTCTGCGCAGTTTCGCGACACGACCGATTATCGCCAACCCATGAGCCCGTTCTACAACCTTTACAGCCGCTTGGACTCTGACCCCGAACATAATCCCGAACACGAAGATGAACGGATGATCTTTGGGCCACTTTTCAAAACCGGCTTCCTGATCGAATCGATGTTCCGCCGGGAAAATTGGCACGGGGCAGAAGCGCTCATCATGACCAGCGCGTCATCCAAGACCGCATTGGCGCTGGCTCATTGCGCCAAGACCAGTTCTCCCGCGATCAAGCGCATCGGGCTTACGTCCGCTGGCAATGTTGCCTTTGTTGAAAGCAGTGGCCTTTACCATCAGGTCTTGGCTTATGAGAATGTGAGCCAGCTTGCCAACGCACCAAGCGTTTGCGTCGACTTTGCTGGAAATGCTGGATTGCTGGCGAGCATTCATTCTCACCTCGCGAATGATCTGCGCTATTCCTGCCTCGTCGGGGCCACGCATATTGACGCGCGTGGTGGCGGGAGCAGCGATCCCCTGCCCGGCCCTGCGCCGATCCTGTTTTTCGCGCCCGACCATGCGACGGCCGTAGTCAAAGAACTTGGCCCCAAAGGCTTTGGTCAAGCGGTGGCCGCAAGCTGGCAAGGCTTTGTTGAGTCGACGGGCAATTTCGTGCGCGTCGATCATCAGCGCGGCCTTGCCAGTGCAGAAGCTGCGTTCAAGCAAACCGTGGCAGGCAAAGCAAATCCAGCGATTGGAATTGTGATCCGGCCCTAGCCCAAGACGCGCGTGATCATCTCACCTTCGTCATAGGGTTGGACGAGTGCCTGCGCGTCTTTCCAGTCCGCTGTCAGCCAGCGATCATGATCTTCAGGGCGCAGGATGACGGGCATAGCCTTGGGGTTCGCCGCCTTCGTCAATCCGTTTGGATCGCAGGTGAGGAACGCAAAAGAAGCGATCTCACTGTCTCGCCAAATCCCGGCAAAGGCAAAAACGGGCTGCGAGGGGAGCGCGAACCAATGCTGTTTGCGCGACCCCTTAGCGCCGCCCCATTCCATAAAGCTGGTCACGGGCACCAAACAGCGAAACTCCGTGTGGCGAAGCGTTCCGATCCAGAAGGGGCTTTCCAAATTGCGGACATTGGTGATGAAGCGGCTTTGCGGGACATTGGGAGGCGGTGGCACACCCCAAAGGCGCGGCACCATTCTTTTGCGCTCTTTGCCTGAAACGATGACCGGTGCGAACTTGCCCGGCGCAACATAGTCTCCCGGCCAAGGGTCTGATCCTTGATCGGCATCAAATAGATGGGCAATGGCATGGGCAGCGGCATCAAGGCGATAGAGGTTGCACATATCCGCCCCGCCCGATCCTATTCCCCCCGAAACACAGGCGGGCGGCGTTCAATGAAAGCATCAATGGCTTCATCATGATCGGCCGTTGTGTGCGCCACGCTTTGCATCGCCGCTGACATTTCAAGGATATTCGCAAGGCTCGCCAATTGACCTTCGCGCAGCAGCCGCTTGGTCATGCGCACAGCATGGGGTGGATTAGCTGCAATCTTGTCCGCCACTTCGCGGGCAGCGGCCATCAGTTGATCATCCGGCACAGTCCGCGATACCAAGCCGATGGCTTCAGCCCGCACGGCGTCAATCATTTCGCCTGTGAGCGCCAGCTCAGTGGCTTTCGAAAAGCCGATGATGCGCGGGAGCAGCCAAGCGCCACCATCGCCCGGAATAATCCCCAGCTTCACAAAGCTCTCAGCGAATTTGGCGCTTTCGCCTGCAATGCGAACATCACACATGCAGGCGAGATCACATCCTGCCCCAATCGCAGGGCCATTCACGGCCGCCACCACCGGAACCTCAAGCGCTTGGAACAATAAAGGAAGCCGCTGGATGCCCCATTTATAGTTGCGCCTCGTATCGGCTGGATTGACAGCGCGCGTCCCGCCGCTTGACCCCGCCTTCATGCCTTTCACGTCACCACCGCTTGAAAAAGCTGTCCCCGCGCCGGTCAAGATCACACAGCGGACGGACACATCCGCATCAGCCTCTTCCATCGCGGCACAAAGCGCATCGACCATATCCATCGACGAAATGGGATTGCGCTTTTCGGGCTGGTTGAGCGTCACAATCATGATGCCGCCATCGCGCTCGACCTTCACCAGATCAGACATATCAGCTTCCTTTCAAACGAGGATTGCGGGCAAAGATCGACAATAGGAAGCTTTTGGGCTTTTTGATCAATTTGGGATCAACGACAACGTCGAGACCAATCACGCGCGCGGCTTCCCCCACAAAATGAACGCAGTTGCGCTTGTTAAGATTATAGCTTTTGCCTGGCAGCGCCTTCCATTTGGCCACATGCGCCATCAAAGCATCATATTGGGCGTCGCTGATCTTGAGGGAAAATTGCTTCTCACTCTTTGCAAGATATTCAGGCGAAACCGAGCTGACCTCTCCTGTCACTGAGCCCATTAAGATAGCCGGCGTCACAGTCTTGGCGGTAAATCCATAGTTCTTATCGACCAACCCGCCACGATCCAGACTGCCTTTGACCAACACAAAAGCATGAGGGAAGCGCGTGCCCATCTCACGCGAATAGAAACTGACAACCACCTCGGCCTGTGCTGGCAAGGGCAAAAGCAAAACGGTTAGCAAAAGAAACCGGAGGAAAGACTTGCGCAGAGACATCATGCCGTTCCATTGACGCCCCAAAATGAGAGACGCAAGAGGGAGCGGACAATGCAGCCACGGAAAAGCATATTCATCACTGGCGCAGCATCAGGAATCGGTCGCGCTGTGGCGCAGAGCTTTGCCGCAAAGGGGTGGTTCGTGGGGCTGGCCGATGTGAATGAGGCGGGCATGAAAGAAACCGCAGCTACCATCCCAGCGGGGCAATATTCGCTACATCGCCTCGATGTGCGGGATCGCGTGCAGTGGAGAGACGCTTTGGCGGCCTTCTGGACCGCAGCGGGCAAACGCATGGATGTGCTGTTCAACAATGCGGGCATCGGACGTGGTGGAGCGCTGGCGGAAACACCTCCAGAAGAAGATGATCTGGTCCTTGATGTGAATCTTAAGGGCGTGATTTATGGCGCGAAAGCTGGGTATCTCTATTTGAAGCAAACGCCGGGAAGCTGCTTGCTGAACACCGCGTCTGCGGCAGGTATTTTTGGGGCAGCGGGTATGTCTGTCTATTGCGCGACCAAATTTGCCGTTCGAGGCTTCACGGAATCGTTGGATGTCGAATGGGAGGAGGACGGGATCAAGGTCCGTTCCCTGATGCCAAGTTTCATCGATACGCCCATCCTTGATCATGTCGCGGCGGACAGCAATCGTCAGATCCGCGACACCGTCAGCGAAGCTGGCTTGGAGATTGCGCCTGTGTCCCTTGTCGTCGAACATGTTTGGCAAGCGATTGAGGGCAATGCGGTTCACACGCGTGTCGGCAAGGATGCGAAACGACTTTGGTTCTGGTCGCGCTTTGCGCCGAGTATTGTCCGCAAGCGCGCAAAAACCATTTCCGCGGCCCGGGATCGACTGGGCTAAGTCCAGCTGTTCATCCTTGTTAACGTTAATCCTGCACTCATCAGCAGGCGTTAACGGCTATGTGCCCAACTGTCCCGCACCGGAACAGGCCAGATTCAGAGGAAGACAAATGGCCGGAATCCGCGCAAATGAGCGGCGTTCGGCCCGATTCGGGGCGCAAACAGGGGTAACATAGCATATGGCAGCCATGCGGATGACACCGCGGGTAAATATCCCGGGCAAGCTGATTGCGAAGATCGCAATCGGTTACGCCTTGGCTATGCTTGCGTCATGCGTACCTGCGAGCAACGCGTATCGCACGGTTCCGGGCCTTCGCGGCCCTGAAGTGACGGTCGCGATTGCGCCCTTGCCTGAAGGCGTGGCGGCACCGATGCTGACATCTGCACCGCTGGCGCCGGTAGAGTTTGACATGGCGGATTTGCCCGCGCTTGATGCCGTCAGCAATCCAGCGGCTCTTGCCCCCTTTGACCCGATTGCCGCGGGCCTTGATCCAGCAGCGCTTGGTCCTTTGCCAGCGATCCCGACAACGCCCTTGGCGCGTTTTGGTCAAACTTCACTCAATCCGGGGCCATCGGCCACAGCCTTTGCCTTCCGTGGACTAACCGGCATGGATTCGATGCGGTCTCAGCTCTGCCTGACTGCTGCTGTCTATTATGAAGCCGCCAGCGAATCCGACGAGGGCCAGCGGGCAGTGGCGCAAGTCGTGCTCAACCGCGTGCGGCACCCGGCCTACCCGAACACCGTCTGCGATGTCGTTTATCAAGGCACGGAACGCGGCGACCGGCTGTGCCAATTCACCTTCGCTTGCGATGGATCGCTTGCACGGACACCAAGCCGCAGCGCTTGGGAACGGGCGAGCCGTGTCGCTCGGTTGGCACTCGCAGGCTATGTCATGCCAGCGGTGGGCACCGCGACCCATTATCACACGCTCGCCGTCAATCCTTATTGGAACAAGAGCCTGACGGCGACCGCCATCATCGGCGCCCATATCTTCTATCGCTGGGGCAATCGCGCAGGCGAGCCTGGGGCATTCTATGCGCGCTACACGGGCCGCGAGCCAACTCCGGGACCACGCCCCGCCCCTTATCGCGCACCGTCACCGTTGACGGCACCAACGGTCGGCATACCATCCGTGATCGCACAAATGCCGGGCGGGACAACGACGCCTCCCGTCGATGGCAGCTTGGCCGCAATCCAAGCCAAATCAGCAGAGTCGCTGTTGGCCCAGCAAGCCGCACTTGCAAGAGCTTCAGCAGCAATGGCCCCAGCAAAACCCATCGCGCAAGACAACCGCTATGTGTCCGGATCTTTACCCGAATCTGATATCCGGCCTGAGTTCCGTAACTCAGGCGAATGGATTAAGCGGTAGGGCCTAACCCTTCCGCTCCACCAACCAAGCCGCAACCCGCCGCGCAATCGCATGGAAAGCCTCTGACTGAGGCCCGCCCAAGGCCGCTGGCGGACTTCCTGCATCAGACGCCATGCGCACACCGATATCCAGTGGCACCCGGCCCAAGAAGGGATAGCCCATCGCGCCTGCCGCGGCCTCTGCCCCGCCGACCCCAAAGGGATCAGACACTTCGCCACAATGGGGGCAGGCGTAACCCGCCATGTTCTCCACCAAGCCAATGATCGGGATGGAGGCTTGCTTGAACAGATCAATGGCTCGATTGGCATCGATCAAAGCCAAATCCTGGGGCGTTGAAACAATCACGGCGCCTGCCGGTTTATGCTTCTGGATCATCGACAATTGAACATCGCCTGTGCCCGGCGGCAGATCAATGATGATCGTATCGCAATCGCCCCATTCGGCATCGATCAGTTGAGACAGAGCATTGCCCGCCATAGGTCCGCGCCAAGCGATGGCTTGTCCGGGAGCGACCAGATGCCCCATGGAGAGCATCGGGATGCCATAAGGTGACATGATCGGCATGAGCTTCTTCTCTTCGGCGACTGGCCGTTCGCCTTCGGTCGACATCAAGCGCGGCTGGGAAGGCCCATAAATATCCGCGTCGACCAGCCCGACCTTCCGCCCAGCGGCAGCAAGCGCAATGGCGAGATTGGCCGATAAAGTGGACTTACCAACGCCGCCCTTTCCGCTCCCCACCGCGACCAGAGCCCGTTCGCCTTTTTCCGCAGTCATGGCGATGCGAACATCCGTTACGCCTTCGATTTCTCTCAATTTTTCCTGGACGACCACATTCAAGCCTTCGCGCAAACGCGGGGTCAGCCCTGTCACATCAAGGATCAAGCTAACCTTGCCATCGTTGAAGCGAGGCGCGCTGATCCGGCCCGCTGCAATCAACCCTCCGCGCCCTTTGGGATCGGGAATCGCATCAAGGATAGCCGAAATTGTCTCAATATTGCTCACTTAGCCCATCCTTTATGATGTAATCTGGGGTCAGCCCCTGTTTTTCGGGAACGCCATCCCTATAAAGGGGAAATGGAGACGATCAACGAGCGGTGGAAGCGGGCGATATCGCTTCTCAATGATGGCCCTTGGGGCAAGCGTGGTTCTGGTGGGGGCAGTGGTGGCTCTGGCGGAGGCAATGGCGATGGTTCGGGCGGCGGCGGAAACGGCGGCGGCCCCAAAAATCCGTGGAACTTGCCCCCCGGTGGAAAAGGCCCGCGCAAACCCGCAGGCCCAGCCGCACTAGATCAACTGTACGAACAGATGAAAGGCGGCATGGGCGGCGGTGGCGGCGGGTTCCCGGGTGGAGCCAATCAGGTGAAGCTCATCCGCAATGTTCTGATTGGCCTTGCGGTTCTCTGGTTGGTCTTCACCAGTTTTCACCGCATCGGCCCGCAAGAAGAGGGCGTGATCATGCGCCTCGGCAAATATGCTGGCACATTGTCGCCGGGCATTGGCCTCACTCTTCCTGCCCCGATTGATCGCGTCACTAAGGTCGACGTGCAAGCAATTGAAACCATCGATATCCCGTCAGGCAGCGGAGAGAATCTGATCCTGACCGGCGACCAGAATATCATCAACCTTGCCTATTCAGTGCGATGGGATGTTCAGGATCCTGAGAATTTCTTGTTCCAGTTGGGGAAGCCCCAAGAAACCATCCGCGAAGTCGCTGAAAGCGCCATGCGTGAAGTTGTTGGCACCGTAACATTGACGGACGCGCTCGGGCCGGGACGAAGCGATATTGAACGGCGTGTGGCGCAGCGCGCTCAGAGTATTCTAGGCACCGACTATAAAGCAGGCGTCCGCATTCGCGGCATCGCGATTAAGCAGGCTGATCCGCCCGAAGCCGTCAATGACGCGTTTAAGGAAGTGACTGTGGCGCAGCAAAACCGCCAAGCCAATATCAACAATGCCAATGCCTATGCGCAACAGACCCTGTCTCGCGCGCAAGGTGAAGCAGCGGCCTTTGACAAAGTGTTCGAGCAATATCGTCTCGCCCCTGACGTAACGCGTCGGCGCATGTATTATGAAACAATGGAGGCGGTGCTTTCCCGCATGGACAAGACGATTGTGGAGCCCAATTCAGTGGCACCTTATTTGCCGCTGAGCCAAGCCAAACCCCGGGTTACGGTTGAGGAGGCGCCACGATGAGCTATGATGCTGCCCCCACCTTCATGGAGCGCATTTCCCGCAATCCTTGGGGTTTTGCTGGCGCCGCCTTGGCGCTGCTTGTGATCATCAACATGAGCTATGTTGTTGTGCCTGAGCAGAAGCAGGCGATTGTCATTCGCTTGAGCAAGCCAGACCGGATCGCCAACCAGTTCAAGCCCAAACAGGATTTTGGCCAAACGGGTGCTGGCGTGATTGGCATCATCCCGTTCTTCGAGGATGTCGTTTGGATCGACAAGCGTATCCTCGACATTGATATGGATACGCAGCAAGTGCTTTCGACTGATCAGCTCCGGCTGAATGTCGATGCTTATGCACGCTATCGCATTGTTGATCCGCTACAAATGTATCGCACTGTGCGTACCGAACAACGATTATCTGATCAGTTGAAGCCAATTTTAGGTTCAGCGCTCCGCAACGAGCTTGGCAAGCGACCTTTCGCAGCCCTGCTCAGCCCTGAGCGCGGCCAAGTGATGGATAATATTCAAGCTGGCCTTGAAAAAATCGCCATCCAATATGGTGCCGAAATTGTCGACGTGCGGATCAAGCGCGCGGACTTGCCAAGCGGTACCCCGCTTGAAAGCTCCTTCGGTCGGATGCGGACCGCGCGCCTTCAAGAGGCTGCAGCGATTGAGGCGGATGGCTTTAAGCAAGCGCAGATCATTCGCGCCGAAGCAGATGCCAAAGCGTCAGCCACTTATGCAGCCAGCTTTGGTAAAGATGCTGATTTCTATGATTTTTATCGCGCGATGCAATCTTATCGCTACACGTTCGGGCCTGATGCGAAAGGCGGCACGAATCTGGTTCTTTCCCCCGGAAATGATTATCTGAGGGAATTCAGAGGAGGAAACCGCTGACGAGCAGCTAGCTCGTTCATTCAACCCGCGTTCAGAAATTGACGATTACAAATGTAGTCATCAATTTTGATGATCCCTTTCGAAGGAGGATGAAGTCCAGTGCGTTACGCTTATCCCATCACCGCTGCTCTGCTGTTTGCAGGCACTGCCGGCTCCCTAGCTCTTCAAGCCCCCGGCAATGCGCAGGACGCAGCTCAACCTGTGACCGCAACGGCGATAACGCCGCCGCGCCCTGGTGCACCGATGAGCTTTGCCGATCTCGCCGCCCAATTGCAGCCTGCGGTCGTCAACATTTCAACGACGCAAAAGGTTCAAGTCGGCACTTTGTTTGATCCCTTCTCTGGCAACCGCCAAGCGGTGACCGAAGAACAACAAGGCGGCGGTTCCGGCTTCTTGATCTCGGCAGATGGCTATATCGTCACCAATGATCATGTGATTTCCGGCGGCCCACGCGGCCAAGCTGTCGACACCGTGACTGTTACTTTCCCCGACAAGAAAGAATATGTTGCGAAGATTGTTGGCCGCGATGCGACCTCCGATATTGCGGTTTTGAAGATTGAAGCGGGAAGGCCTTTGCCCTTTGTGGAGATCGGCAGCACGTCCAACTTGCGCGTTGGTGATTGGGTCGTCGCTATCGGTAATCCGCTTGGTCTTGGCAGCACTGTGACCGCAGGGATCGTGTCAGCCTTGCAGCGCAATACAGGCCAAGGCGGCGCTTATGATCGCTTCATCCAAACCGACACCGCCATCAACCGGGGCAACTCGGGCGGTCCCTTGTTTGATTTGCAAGGCCGTGTGGTTGGCATCAACAATCGCCTGATCTCTCCGGTTGGAGCGAATATCGGCATCAACTTTGCCATCCCTGCTGATGCTGCTCGCCCAGTTATCGAATCGCTCCGCACCGGCGCTGCCCCCAAGCGCGGCTATTTGGGGATCAGCATTGCGCCGGTGGACGAAGATGTTGCGGCGGCCTTGGGGCTTGCCAAGAACCAAGGTGAAATCGTCCAATCCGTTGTCGCAGGGCAAGCTGCTGACAAAGCAGGCCTCAAGGCCGGCGACATTGTCACACGGATCAACGGCGAAGAAGTGACGCCTGATCAGACCTTGTCTTTCATCGTCGCCAACACCAAGCCCGGTCAGCGCATCCCCGTTGAGATCGTGCGCCAAGGCAAGCGCCAAACGCTGAATGCCGTTGTCGGCACGCGTCCATCGGAAGAGCAATTGGCTCAAGCCAATTTCAACCCTGATGAGCAACGCGACATTGGGTCCGACGATAGCGACGCCAAGGCAAAGGGCGATGCGGAGTTGCGCAAAACCTTGGGCCTCGCGGCTATTCCCTTGACCAGCGACATTGCGCGTCAATTGGGCGTTGACCCCAACACCAAAGGCGTTGTTGTCGATGCTGTTGCTCCCGGATCAGATGCGGCAAAACGTGGGCTTCGTCGCGGGATTGTGATCTTGTCGGCAAATTATAAGCCAACCGCAACGGTTGATGCTTTGTCAGCTCAAATTGCGGCTGCGAAGAAGGAAGGCCGCCCGGCGGTTCTGCTTGAAGTCCGGTCACGCGGCGCCAGCTCAACCTTCATCCCTGTGCGTTTGGCAGGATAGTCAAAGCCTCCCATGCTGAAGCTTCATATTGGGAATAAGGCCTATTCCAGCTGGTCGCTGCGCGGCTGGCTGGCGGCCAAACAATCGGGCTTACCGTTTGAGGAGCATGTCTCTCCCCTCTATGATGAGCTGTGGGACGCGCGGAAGCGAGAACCGCAGTTCGCGCCATCGGGCGGCAAAGTCCCGATTCTATGGGATAGCGACATCCCGGTTTGGAATGGCCTTGCCATCATTGACTATCTTGATGTGAAGTCGGGAGGCTCGCGCTTTTGGCCAAGCGACCCCGCCGCCATGGCTTTTGCGCGCTCCATCTCTGCTGAAATGCAAGGCGGCTTCATGGCGCTGCGGCGGGAGCATCCGTTCAACGTCCGTCAGCGGTATCGCGCCGTTCCACCTTCCGAAGAAGTGGCGGCAGACTTAGACCGGATCATGCTGATCTGGGCCCAAGCCCGGGCGCGATTTGGCGGCGAAGGCGATTTTCTCTTCGGAGATTTTGGTGCGGCGGATATCATGTTCGCGCCCGTGGTCACGCGGATCATAACCTATCAGCTCCCCGCCGCTCCCTTTGCCCAATCCTATATGGATGCCGTGACAAGCTACCCCTATATGCAGGATTGGCTGGCCGCGGCGCAAGAAGAAGAGTGGGTGATTGATCGGTTTGAGCGGACCGATCTGCTCTGACTTTTCTGTCGTCCCGGACTTGATCCGGGACCCATGCCTCAATGCTTAATCCTGATCGCTGTCTGGAAATCGAGGCATAGATTCCGGGTCAAGCCCGGAATGACACTAAGTTATTTGACAGGTGTGAAATAAACCGACCGGCAAAATGGCCCGACGCAGCCCTTCACTTGAAGCGTCCCATTGGCGAGCTTCTTCATCTTTGAATTATAAGTCTTGCCCGCACGCGGATCATAAATCTTCCCAACCCACTCATCGCCCGCCGCCTTAAACTCGGAGAGAAGTGTGAGGCCCAAGATTGGCCGCTTACGCATCGCTGGGTTGGGATTGTTGCTGTCGACTGCTGGCTTGCCGTCTGGCGTAGGCGCAATGATCTTCGCCACTTTGCCGCACACAGTTGCACCACATTGGCCAATCTCAATAATGCTATCCTTCTTGTCCGTGAACCAGCGCCCATTGACCGAAGTTGCGGCTTGGGCAGGCATAGCAAACAGGGCAGCAGCAATTATCAATGTTATGTGGCGCATAGATGATCCTCTCTTGGCATGACGGCCAGTAACTGCTTTACTCACAACATGAAACATAGACCATATACGCTAGCTGCGGCCTTTTGGCTTCTCACACCTTTCGCTTTTGCCCCAGTTTTTGCCGGGACCATCGATGTTGCCGCTGGGCCGAATGCCCAAGAGCGGCTACAAGCGGCGCTGATCGATGCCAAACCCGGCGACACAGTGCAGATTGGAGCAGGGCGTTTTGATCTGACCGATGGACTCTCGCTGGACGTCGACAAGGTCACCGTGCGAGGCGCAGGTCCGGGCGCGACTATCCTGAGCTTCAAGGGCCAAAAGGGTGCGGGCGAAGGCTTGCTCATCACGTCTGATGATGTGGTGGTGCGCGGATTAGCGGTTGAAGACAGCAAAGGTGATGGCATTAAATCCAAAGGCGCCAACCGCATTGTCTATCATGACCTCCGTGTCGAATGGACTGGCGGCCCAAAGACAACCAACGGCGCTTATGGGCTTTATCCTGTCGAGTCGTCCGATATCCTGATCGACAAAGTGACCGTGAAAGGCGCGTCAGATGCTGGCATTTATGTTGGCCAATCCAAGAATATCATCGTCCGCAATTCAGTCGCCATGTATAACGTCGCGGGCATCGAAATTGAGAATAGCTATGGCGCAGACGTCTATAGCAATATCGCCATGCACAATACCGGCGGGATTTTGGTCTTTGATCTGCCCAACCTGCCGCAAATGGGGGGGCATAATGTCCGCATCTTTTCCAACCGCGTGACCAAGAATGACACGCCGAACTTTGCGCCGAAGGGCAATATTGTCGCAAGCGTTCCTGTTGGCACCGGCGTGATGGTGATGGCCAATCGCGATGTCGCGGTCTTCGGCAATGCTCTGGAAGATAATAGCAGCGCCAATGTGATGCTGGTGTCTTATGTCAGCAAATTTGATGATAAGAATTATAACCCCATGCCCCGCCGCGTGACGGTACGGGACAATATGCATGGCAAGAGCGGCTTTGCGGTTGCCTATGGCGGCAGCCCGGAAGCCAATGCCATGCTCAGCGCTGGGCAATTTGCGGTGCTTTGGGATGGGCTCGATTCAACTCCGCCTACGCTTCGCGTGACAGACAAAGTCCCAACGCTGTCGATGGGCTTTCCCCGTCAAGGCGCTGGCCCCGACGAAGCAAAGCCTGCGCCTGCCGATCTCTCTGGTACGGCTGCGATGCCTGAGCCCCCCATGGTTGTTCTTCCCGCGGCGATGGAGGCTGCGATCCAGTGAAGCAGTTCGCGATTGCGGCGGCGTTGTGGGCAGGCTTAGCGGCTGTCAGCCCACCGCCAGCAGTCAATGACGCACTGATCACGGGCGACACGCTGCCGCCCAAACTTTCGGCGTTCAACTTGCTGATCAATGCCCGCACGCCAAGTTTTGGTGTTCGCCCCTATGCACTCAATACGGCGCTCTTCTCTGACTATGCGGAGAAATATCGGGCCATCTACGTGCCGCAGGGCCAAAAGGCGAGCTGGCGCGATGATGGCGTGCTGGAATTCCCGGTCGGCTCCGTCCTGATCAAGAGCTTTGGCTACCCCGATGACCTGCGCAAGCCCGAAGAAAATGTGCGGATGCTCGAGACGAGGCTGCTGATCCGCCGCGCATCGGGCTGGGTCGCTCTGCCCTATGTGTGGGATGCGGACGGCAAGGATGCGACGCTTGCTCGGGCCGGCAAACGCATTGATGTCAACTGGACTCACTTGGACGGCAAACCGCGCACGATCAGCTATGCCGTGCCCAATGTGAACCAATGCAAGGGCTGCCATGATCTAGGCGGCACACTGACCCCGCTTGGCCCCAAGGCGCGGAACCTCAACGATGGCGTCCGCCTGCAAAGCTGGGTGAAGGATGGCTTCCTCGATCAAATGCCCGCCAACGCCCCTGCCGTGCCGCGTTTTGACGATGCGAAGGCTCCGCTTGAGGAGCGTGCCCGCGCTTATCTCGATGTCAATTGCGGCCATTGCCACAATAAGGCAGGCCCCGCCAACACATCAGGCCTGTGGCTTGACTGGAACCAGCCGCGCGATGTCAATTTCGGCTTCGGCAAACGCCCAACGGCGGCGGGCCGAGGCAGCGGAGACCGGGAATTTGCCATTGCTGCGGGCCACCCAGAATCATCCTATCTCGTTTACCGCATGGAGAGCCTTGACCCCGGCATCGCCATGCCAGAGATAGGCCGCAACATGGTTCATACCGAAGCCGTGAGCATGCTGAGCGACTGGATCAGGACGCGGAAATGACGATCAAGCTTTATGACTATTGGCGGTCCTCCGCTGCCTACCGCGTGCGGATTGCGCTCAACCTCAAAGGGTTGGACTATGAGTCTATCGAAACCAGCTTGCTCGATAGGGCGCATAAAACGGCAGACTATATTGCCAAGAATCCGCAAGGCTTCATCCCGATGTTGGAAGTCGGCGATGCGCGATTGACGCAAAGCCTAGCCATTATCGATTGGCTAGACATCACATATCCCGAACCGCGCTTCATTCCTATCGATCCGACGGAACGAGCGAAAGAAATGGCCAAGGCACTGACGATTGTTGCTGACATTCACCCCATCAATAATCTTCGGGTGTTGAAATATCTCAAGCGGGAAATGGGGCAGGAACAAACGGAGATTGATGATTGGTGTCGGCATTGGATCGCCGAGGGCTTTGCTGCATTAGAGGCGATGGCGGGGGATGGTCCATATCTGAGCGGCGACGCGCCGGGGCTGGTGGATATTTGCCTTATCCCCCAAATGTATAATGCGCGCCGGTTTGAATTGGACGTCTCTGCATTTCCGAAGCTGGTTGCGATCGACGCGCGGTGCACTGCTCTAGAAGCCGTCAAAACTGCTGCACCAGAGGCGGTGAAGCCAGCCTAATTCTTCGCGCCTTCGCGCCTT
>DLOX01000125.1:0-1815 GCA_002478575.1 Sphingomonadales bacterium UBA7473
CCGAAATCTCATTGGCATGGGCAAAGCCGGTCATTTCTCCCGATACGCCGCGCAGTCCAAAGCCAGCCTCTGTGGAATAATCCGCTGTCTTCAACCGTCCATCATCAAAGCCAAAGGCTTCGCTGGCCCGATATTGCAGGAAAAGCTCCCCATCATCGCATTTGGAAAGCAAATCCCGCGTCAGGATTTGGGCGCGATCCGGATCAAGCTGACCATCGCGATAGAGGAAGGATCGGGGGTCTGATATGTTTGTCATACGCCCAATATAAGGCGTGATACGCGGAATGCTATCCGCGACTTACTGGTAATTCACTGTGATATTGACAGTGCCCGTATAGGCCCCCGGCGCCTGATTGGCACCAACGTTCAGCCGACCGCCAAGCGCAAAGGGCAATGACCCGCTCGCTGGGATCGTGCGGTTACCGTTGATCCCCACTTGCGCGCCGCCGTTGATGCTCAATCGCATCGTATTGAGCAGCATCGTCCCCCCGCCGCCGGAACGCGTCAAAGTTACATTGCCCGAAGGAATGGAGAAGGTCAGAACCGTGTTCGGCGTGCCCGTCGTCGTGAACGTAGCGCGCGTGAACCCCAGCCCCAACAGGGTCACGCCGCCAGTGGTCGTCCGCACGCCGGTTCGCGCATTGATGATCACCCGCCCTGCAGTTGTCCCCCGGATGATGTTCCCGAAATGCAGAGGCGTGAGATTGATGATCGTCAATGGATCGCGAATCCGGGCGCTGGCCGTGCCCGGCTGATTTGCGGCCTCAGCCGTCGATGCAAAAGCCACCATTCCCAGAGCGGCCACGCACAAAGTTGATTTCGTCCCCATGATGCTGAGAAATAAGGAGAAGTCATGAAGATCGATTTTCTGACTGTGATTAAGAAGCCGTTAGGAGGTTGGGAGACGCAGCATCGGACAAATCGGCTTACCCCAAGAACGGCTCTAACCAACCGCTGTTAGGGCCGTCTCCTGCCTCATGTTCATCTGCCAGCAAGGTGAATCTGAACAGGTTGGCTGCGCAGCAGGGGACAGCTTCGAAGGGAGAGTTCTATGCGCGTATATTCCAACAGGGCCGCCAAAACGGCAGGCTACCTCATCCTACCGGCCATGCTGATCACGCCAGCCTCCAGCGGCTTGGCTCAGCAACAAGAGGGGACGGACCCCAATATTGTGGTTGAGGCAGCGCCGCCCCCCGCTCCGGTCGTGACGGGAAAAGGCCCAGAGATTAAAGGCATTATCGCCGCGCGCAGCGATGATAAATTGAAAGTTGCCACTCCAGACGGCGGCAACACGATCATCGCGTTTAATGATATGACCAAGATCAGAGGCGGCGGCCGCAATAAGCTCGCGGCCAATGCGCTGCTCAATGGCTTGCCCGTGACGGTCAAAACGATGCAATCGAGCGATGGCTTGGTCGCGAGCCAAATCAGCTTTCGCGGCGGTGACCTGAAAACCGCAAACATGATCCGCACCGGGACAGCGCAACAGTTTGAAGAGCAAACGGCCGCCACCCAAGCGCTCCGCGGCCGCATGGGCGATATCGACAAATATAATATCAAGGGCACAACCAACGTCTATTTTGACACTGGCAAAGCCGCCCTTTCACCCCAAGCCAAAGCCGAACTGTGCAACACCGCGACCCAAGCGGACGCCACCGACAATGCCTTGATGCTGGTTGTGGGTTACACAGACTCAGTCGGCGATGAGGAGTATAACCAAACCTTGAGCGAAAAGCGGGCGAGCAGCGTGATCAACTATCTCCAACAAGCTTGCAAGTGGAAGCCTTATCGCATGCTGACACCGACCGGCATGGC
>DLOX01000125.1:1902-3601 GCA_002478575.1 Sphingomonadales bacterium UBA7473
GAAGGCAAAGCGCAGAACCGCCGGGTTTCGGTGAATATCCTGGTCAGTAAGGGGTTGGATGGACTTTAGAGTATAAAGCGCAGGGATGGGGGCGGGCTTCGGCCTGCCCCTTTTTGGGCGGTGTTTCTCGCGGCGGCTGAAAAGTTGGGGATTCCGGACAGTCCGCTGTTGGGTCAGCCAAGGCGGATAGTTGCCGTTCCCGCAAAACTGTCATGTCTGGATGGCGCGCTTGTCGATCACGGTTCCGTCCGCATCGGCTAAAACACGTTCTTTGCCAAATTGAAGCCGACGCGCGTGACAGACGACAGTTCAGATGATAATTTGTACATGCGGATGATGCTCCTTTGGCGGACCTTCAACAGTCGCACCGAGGAGATCAGGGTATCCCGAAGCAATCTTCAACAGAGCGCCCTCCATGCCATCGCCGTCATCCGATCAACCGTCGTTGAAAGGTCGCAACATGCTCATCGTGAGCCGCGCGAACATCAGGCATGTTGACGCGAAGAGGATTGCTAGTCCCAACGTGAACAGGCGTTCCGCCATGGCTCCCGGATAATTGAGCACGCTGCCGAGGAATGCGAGCAATGCGATGGCGCCGAGGACAGCGTTTGCGACTGTATACCACATATTCAGGCCCTCCGAAGTACGGATTTTCCAGGACCGCCTGGCCGCCCGGGGCAAGAAAATACCGATCGTCAGCAGACCGATGGTCGAAGGAATAGCGAAAATCATCCGCTCTCCGCAACCAAGAGAAGCCAGCAGCTGGGGCATCAGCGCCAGAAGCGTTCCGGTCAAACTCGTCGTGATCATGCTGTTTAGGCGATGGGCATCAACCTTCGCGTCATCGCTGCCGGAACGTGTTCCAATCACGCTGGCGATGCTGCCGAAACCGGCAAAGGTCGCGCCGATTTGCGCGAGGACGGCGTAAAACTCAAAAAGATCCGCCATTGACCTGCCCCCCCCCTCAAATCCCTCGACCTGATGGTTAATGTCCCCGCAGCACCAATGCAAGGATAGAGGCAGTTGTCGAACGCGCCTTTGCCAAAGTGTGTATGATCGGACCATCGCTACGCCAGAGGCGACGTGCGTTCTCCCTATGTCGACTTGCCCACCGCACGCCGATTTCGGCTCGCTACATTAAGTGGGATAGATGGGATGTCCGCTTTCAGGCGGTGAAGATATCCGGATTAACGACCAAAAACTTGTCGCAATCAGTCAACCACTCTCACTCCCCAAACGGACTGACCAACCCCACCGCCATCCCCTCAAAATCCGCCACATTCCGACTAACCAACATCAACCCCGCATCAATCGCGGTCGCGGCGATCCAGGCGTCTCTTTCGGATTTGGGATCGGGAATGTGGAGCCCCGCGCAGATCAGCGCCACGGAGCGCGACAACGGCAAAGTGCGATGCTCATAGGTGGTCATGATTTGATCATTGAGCCAGCGCCTGAGAATTGAGCCTTGCGCCGCATCCTTCCGTTCCATTTGCTGCACACCGCGTTCCAGCTCAAAGGCGGTCATGGCCGATATGAACGTGGTCTCGACATCCACCTGCTCGAACCAAAGGGCCGCCTGAGGATGGATACGCGATGTGCCGAGCTTTCGGCTTTCTGAAATGATGTTGGTATCGAGGAGATACATTAATTTTTGGCCTCGAACATCGGCATCTCTTCAGTCACCCCGGACTTGATCCGG
>DLOX01000091.1:0-6260 GCA_002478575.1 Sphingomonadales bacterium UBA7473
TTCATCGGCTTCAGCGCCATCCATTCGGCATCGGCGGCGACCACTGGCGCACCATCCTCACCGTCTGGCACGATATCGGGCACCGCGAACATATTCTCGGCATATTTGCCCCAATGGCCGGATTTCTCCCACTGCTTCACATCCATCAGCTGAGGGGTCTTCACCTCTTTGCAATCGGCATCTTGCACGGCGCGACGGATATAGTCCTCAAGTGCCCGATAGATGACATAGCCTTTGGGATGCCAAAAGACGGATCCTTGCGCTTCAGACTGGAGATGGAACAGGTCCATTTCCTGACCGATCTTGCGATGATCGCGCTTGGCCGCTTCTTCCAGCCGCACCAGATGCGCATCGAGCTGTTTCTTGTTGAGCCAGCCGGTCCCATAAATGCGGGTCAGCTGCGCATTGGCCTGATCCCCGCGCCAATAAGCGCCGGACACGCGGGTCAGCTTGAAGGCTTGGGGATCAAGCTTGCCCGTGGAGGCCAGATGCGGTCCGCGGCACATATCCATCCAGTCGCTTCCCGACCAATAGACGCTCAGTTCCTCCCCTTCGGGAAGTTCCGCGGCCCATTCGGCTTTGAAGCTTTCGCCCTGCTCCTGCCAACGCGCAATTAAGTCGGCGCGGCTCCACACTTCGCGGCGGAGTGGCTTATCCGCAGCAATGATCTTGCGCATTGCCTCTTCAATGCCGGGCAAGTCATCCTCAGTGAAAGGCCCGCGAGAAGCCGGGGCCTTTACGTCATAATAGAACCCATCATCCGTCGCGGGGCCGAAGGTGATTTGCGTGCCGGGGTGAAGGGCCTGCACGGCTTCTGCCAGCACATGGGCAAAGTCATGGCGGACCAGCTCCAGCGCGTCCGCTTCGTCCTTCGCCGTAATGAGAGCAAGCTCCACATCGCTCTCCAAAGGCAACATTGCGTCGCGCACTTCGCCGTTCACGCGCGCAGCAAGCGTTGCTTTGGCAAGGCCTGGGCCAATGCTGGCTGCAATATCCTGAGCTGTAGTGCCGCGAGACACTTCACGGGCAGAGCCATCGGGAAGGGTGACGCGGATCATATCAGACATAAAAAGCAGGGCCTTGTTCGGTGGTTAAGAGCAAGCCCAATGCCAGCGCCGGGCCAATGCCGCAAGGGCAAGGGCGTTCCACCTTGGCCTTTGGATGCCCATTCAGTGAAACGACTAATATATTATATTAGAATATGGAATATTGAGATGTTCGACGCCACTTTGGATTGATTGGCAAGTACATTGGTTCACATAGCGGCCAATGAGTTATTTGATCGGAAGAGGTGAATGAAAACAACGGCCCGGGCAGTGGTGATTGGCGGCGGGGTCGTTGGTGTCAGCACGCTTTATCATCTCGCGAAGATGGGCTGGAGCGATGTCGTTCTGCTTGAGCGTAAGGAGCTGACATCTGGCTCCACTTGGCACGCGGCGGGCCTCCTTCCCCTTTTCAATTTGAGCTATTCGGTCGGCAAGCTTCATCAATATTCGGTAGGGCTTTATCCTAGCCTAGAGGCGGAGACTGGCCTCCATTCGGGCTTTTCCCAAGTAACCAACATTCGGCTGGCAACGACGCAAGACCGGATGGATGAATATCATTATTATGCGGGCGTGGCGCGGACGATTGGTGTGGATGTCAATTTCCTGACGCCTGATGAGGTCAAGGCGATTTGGCCGCTCGCCAATATGGACGGCGTGATTGGCGCAATCCAGCATCCGGATGATGGTTATATCCAGCCAGCCGATTTGACCCAAGCCTTGGCAAAAGGCGCACGGCAGCGGGGCGCAACCATTTATCGCAACACGACCGTGACCGCGATCACGCAGCAGGCGAATGGCGAATGGCTGGTCTCAACCGATCAGGGGGACATGACCTGCGAGCATGTCATTTCCTGCTCCGGCAATTTCGCGCGGCAAACGGGCGCTATGGTTGGCCTCGATATCCCCGTAATCCCGGTCGAGCATCAATATATTGTCACGGAACAGCATCCCGCGATCATGGAGCGCAAGCGCCAGGGCTTGCCCGAAATGGGTGTGCTGAGGGAATCGGACGCCAGCTATTATATGCGCGAAGAAGCAGGCGGATTGTTGCTTGGGCCTTATGAGGTTGGAGCCCCGGCCTGCTATGTCGATGGGCCAGCCGCGAACAGCGAATATGAGCTGTTCCCTGACGCACTCGAACGGCTCGAGCCCTATATCCTTGCCGCTATGAACCGTGTGCCTGCCTTTGGAGAGGTGGGCATCAAGAAAGTCTATAACGGTGCAATCGCTTATACTCCCGACGGGTCGCCCATGGTCGGACCGGCGTGGGGCCTCAAAAACTTCTGGCTCAATGAAGGCCATAGTTTTGGGGTAACCGCCGCGGGTGGCGCGGGTTGGCAACTGGCCCATTGGATTGTCGAGCGGGAACCGACAATCGATATGATGGGTGTCGATCCGCGCCGCTTTGGCGACTATGCTGGCAGGGGCTATCTGATTGAGAAGAATGAAGAAGCCTATGCCAAGGTCTTCACAGTCCACTATCCCGATGAGGAGCGTGAGGCTGGGAGGGCATTGAGGCGGACGCCGTGCTATGACCGGATGAAGGCGTTGGGCGCGGTCTTTGGCAGTGTCTTTGGGTGGGAGAGGCCCAATTGGTTTGCGCCTGCCGGCTATGCGCTGACCGACGCTGATCTCGACAAGCCTGATGTATTGCTGAACGACAATCACCCGGTTGTGGCCGATGAGCCGATCCGCGAGAAATGGTCTTTCCGCCGGTCCAACTATTTTGAACATGTTGGCAATGAATGCCGCCATGTCCATGAAAAAGTTGGCCTTCAGGATATGAGTGCCTTTGCCAAGTGTGAGATATCGGGGCCCGGGGCAGAGAGCTGGCTGGACGGACTGCTGACCAATGCCGTGCCCAAGAAGGTTGGGCGCGTGACGCTCTCTTATCTGCTCACCAGCAAGGGCGGGGTGCGAAGCGAGTTCACGGTCTATAAAATTGCACCGCAGCGTTATTATCTGGTTTCTGCGGGCGCCTATGAGAGGCACGACCACGACTATCTGCGCAAGGCAATGCCAACCGATGGCTCTGTCAGCTTTGAGCGGTTGACGACGGCAATGGGAGTCCTTGTGCTCGCGGGTCCACGCGCGCGCGACGTGCTCAAAAAGCTGACGGATAGCGATTTGTCGAATGAGGCCTTCCCTTGGCTCACAGGCAAGAAGATCAGCATTGGTCTGGCGCAAGTCGATGCGCTCCGCGTCAATTTCATTGGGGAGCTGGGATGGGAAATCCATCATCCGATCGAGATGCAGAATTACATTTTCGATGAACTGATGAAGGCTGGGGCCGAGTATGACATCAAGCCGTTTGGCATCCGTGCGATGACGGTGATGGCGCTGGAGAAAAGCTACAAGCTGATCCCGCGTGAACTGTCGGTTGAATATTCGGCCTATGAAAGCGGGCTGGATCGCTTTGTCAGCTTGAAGAAGCCCGGCTTTCTTGGGCGGGACGCTCTGCTGGCTTGGAAAGAGCAAGGCCAATCCAACGCCTTTGTGACGATGGAAGTCCATGGCGTGACGGATGCTGACGCGCGGGGGTCTGAGGCCATTTACTTGGGCGATGAGATAGTTGGGCGAGCGACCTCTGGCGGCTATGGCTGGCGGGTTGGCAAGTCCTTGGCTTTGGCCATGGTGCGGCCCGATCTGGCCACCGAAGGCCAGACTTTGGAGATCGCGATCTTGGGCACGCGATACAAAGCCACGATCATCGCGGATTCCCCCTTCGATCCAGACAATGTGGCGCTAAAGAGCTAGCCCATGTCGCGCTTCGAACCCATTGCAAAATTGCTCGCCAAGGATCGCAAGGGCCACACCCTGCCACGAGAGCTTTATGTAAGCGAAGAGGCGCATCAGTTTGATACACAGGTGATGCTCAAATCGGTCTGGCTCTATGCCTGCACGGTTGCCCATGTGAAGAACCCCAGCGACTATTTTGTGTTTGAGCTTGCCAATAACTCGATCATCATTGTGCGTGGGCGGGACATGCAAGTCCGCGCCTTTTGGAACAGCTGCCGGCACCGCGGCGCGAAAATCTGTTTAGAGCAAAAGGGCCGAGCACCGCGCCTGATGTGCCCCTATCACCAATGGACTTATGGGCTGGACGGGGCTTTGCTCGCTGCCCGCAGCATGGCCGATGATTTCGACAAGAAGGATCATGGGCTGAACCCTGTCGCTGTTGAAAATGTCGGCGGGCTGATCTTCATCTGTATGGCGGATAATCCGCCGCCGATTGATCGGGTGAAGGCCGATATCGCCGAGCAAATCGCTGTCTATGACCTCGAAAAACTCAAGGTCGTCGTTCAGGATGATTATATCGAAGACGCCAATTGGAAATTGGTGATGGAGAATAATCGCGAATGTTATCATTGCGATGTTGGCCATCCGGAACTCATTAGCGTCCTTGGCACCTATGGTTTTGGCAAAGGCCTGCCCGAGGATGGAGAGGGCGATGTCGTTGATGATCGCGACTATGACGCTTTGGTCGCGGCCAAGCGTGAACACTGGCGTTCGCTTGGCATTGACCATGACTTGATCGAATTTCCCGATGGCTGGTGGCACCGCGTTGCCCGGCTGGCCTTGGCGAATGGGGCGGTCACTCAATCCATTGACGGAAAGCTTGCGTGCAAGAAATTGATTGGGCCCTTCACGGAGCCTGAAACATCGAGTCTCTCCGTTTGGACGCAGCCTAACAGCTGGCATCATTTCTGCTGCGATCATGTGGTGACCTTTTCGCTGACGCCCATTGCGGCGGACCGGACCCTCCTCAGGACCAGTTGGCTGGTGCATGAAGATGCAGTTGAAGGCGTCGATTATGACCTAGACCATATCGCGGCTCTCTGGCGTGCGACCAACACGCAGGACGGGCATTTCTCTGCGATCAATCATCAGGGCATCGCCAATGATGGATATCAGCAAGGCCGCTATGCGGTTGAGGAAAAGCTGGTCGAGGATTTCAAGGATTTCTATGTCGACCGTGCCAAAGCGGCGTTGAAAGACGCACAGGCATGACCGCGCTTCCACAGTCTGGAACGATCAAGCTTGGCGGCGACGGTTGGCAAGAGGGCGAACGGCCGGGGGAGTCGATCCTGAAGCTGGTTGACGATCCGCGTGGCTATCGCTCCATGGTGATGAAGGTCGCGCCAGGGCCGCTTGGCATTGCGCATGCCCATGATGAGATTGAGCAGATTTACGTCATTGAGGGCGATTTCTTCGATGAAGAGGCAAGCTATGGCCCCGGAGATTTTGTATTGCGCATGCCCGGCACACTGCATCGCGCCGGCAGCAAGAACGGCTGCACAATGATGATCGTCTATGCGCCATTGGTGGGGGCAGGGGCGTGACCCGTTTCAGTGCGCTTAGTCTTTTCGCGAAGGCCTTGGGCGGGCATCAAAGCTGGCCTGAACAATGGCCCGATGCTGCCCCCAAGCCAAGCTATGACGCGATTATCGTCGGCGGCGGCGGGCATGGTTTGGGCGCGGCTTATTATCTCGCCAAGAAATATGGGATCACCAATGTTGCGGTCTTGGAGAAAGGCTGGATCGGCGGCGGCAATACAGGGCGGAACACAACGATCATCCGATCCAACTATCTCTATGATGAAAGCGCGCATCTTTATGATCATGCGGTGAAGCTTTGGGATGGGCTGAGCCAAGAGCTCAACTATAACACCATGTATTCCAAACGCGGCGTGATGATGCTGGCGCATAATGTGCATGATATTCAAAGCTTTAAGCGACATATTCATGCAAATCGTTTGAACGGCGTTGATAATGAATGGCTGACGCCTGAACAGGCCAAGGCCTATTGCCCGCCCCTTAATATCTCGCCCGATGCCCGCTATCCCGTGCTGGGCGCAGCGCTTCAACGGCGGGGCGGGACGGCGCGGCACGACACGGTGGCCTGGGGCTATGCACGGGCTGCGGCGGCTTTAGGCGTGGACATCATCCAGAATTGCGCGGTGACAGGCGTTCGTCGCGGTGCGGATGGCGCGGTCGAAGGGGTAGAAACCAGTCGTGGTTATATCGCATGTAAACGCGTGGGCGTTTCGGCGGCGGGCAATACATCAGTGATCATGCAGATGGCGGGGCTCGATTTTCCGCTCGAAAGTTATCCGCTTCAAGCGCTTGTCTCCGAACCGATTAAGCCGACCTTCCCTTGTGTCGTCATGTCCAACACGGTCCATGCCTATATGAGCCAGTCGGACAAGGGCGA
>DLOX01000091.1:6348-6736 GCA_002478575.1 Sphingomonadales bacterium UBA7473
ACGGACCAATATGTCAGCTATTCCCAACGCGGCGCGCTGCACATTGTAGAGCACACGCTCGCGGCCATTTGCGAGATTTTCCCAATATATCGCCGGATGCGGATGCTGCGGACTTGGGGTGGGATTGTTGATGTGACGCCTGATCGCTCGCCGATCCTTGGCAAAACGCCTGTGAAGGGCCTTTACGTCAACTGTGGCTGGGGCACTGGCGGATTTAAGGCAACTCCGGGCGCTGGGGATCTTCTCGCCTACACTATGGCCAAGGATGAGCCGCATTCGATAAACGCGCCCTATAATCTGGATCGTTTCCGTAACGGTCGCTTGATCGATGAAGCAGCAGCAGCAGCGGTCGCGCACTGATGTTTCTGATCCACTGCCCCTATTGCGA
>DLOX01000091.1:6815-7042 GCA_002478575.1 Sphingomonadales bacterium UBA7473
CTGATCCACTGCCCCTATTGCGATGAAAAACGCCCTGAACTTGAATTTGCCTATGCAGGCGAAGCCCATATCGCGCGGCCTGCCGATCCATCGACCTACAGCGATGAAGAATGGGAGCGGTACCTTTTCATCCGCGCCAATCCCAAGGGGCGGCACAATGAGCGTTGGCGGCACATCCATGGCTGCGGTCGTTTCTTCAACGCTGTGCGCGATACGGTGACGGACAA
>DLOX01000067.1 GCA_002478575.1 Sphingomonadales bacterium UBA7473
TGCCAGCGCCAAAACCTCATCAAAGGTTGGCACTTGAAACTGACCGTCAAAGGCCATGTTGGCGGTGCGAAGCTGAGGAAGCCGCTCCTTTGCGCGCAGAGTCTTCAGCTCTGCCAAAGTCAAGTCTTCGGTGAACCAGCCAGTGAAGCTTTCCCCATCAATGACCTTGGTGGCCTTGCGGTTCGCAAATTCAGGGCGGGTTGAGATATCTGTCGTCTCCGAAATCTCATTCTCATGCCGCGCGACCAAGACGCCGTCTTTGGTCAGCACAAGGTCTGGCTCGATAAAGTCGGCCCCTTGATCAATCGCCAATTGATAGGCGGCAATCGTATGCTCCGGCCGTTCGCCCGACGCCCCGCGATGCGCAATCAGGATGGGCTTGGCGGCGACTTGCGTCATGCTGCAAAACAGAGCGACAATGATGAGGAGAAAGCGTTGCATCCTTCGGCCTTTCGCGCCCTGAAATGACAGGTTGATGACGCCATGATCAAGCTGCTTTCCGCAGCGCCGTCACTTCCACTTCAAATTTCATTTCCGGCTTCACCAATCCGCAAACGATGCAGCTGGCGGCGGGACGGATATCGCCAAATGTCTCGCCGAGTACCGAACCAATCACATCCCAATAGGCGGCATCCGTGATGTAATAGGTCGCTCGCACAACATCCGCGAAGGAAAAGCCTGCTTCGTCTAAGGCTTTGCCAACGACCGCTAGCGCATTGCGGACTTGGTCTTGCACATCGTCTGGCATGACCCGCGTTTCGGGATCATAGCCCGTTGTTCCTGCCACAAAGCACCAATCGCCTTGCACAACCGCCCGGCTGTAACCGACTTGCGTTTCGAAGGGAGAGCCAGATGAGATAAGACGACGCATCACTTAAAAGCCTTTTCAAATTCAGGAAGTTTAAAACCAACAAGCAAGCCGCCTTCATGCTCTACAACCGGGCGTTTGATCATCGAGGGTTGTTGCACCATCAGGCCGATGGCTTTCGCTTGATCAAGACCTTCTTTCGCCGCGTCAGGCAGTTTCTTGAAAGTAGTCCCGGCCTTGTTGAGCAGGACTTCCCAACCCACTTGGCCTGCCCAGTCTTCAAGCTTCTCAGCCGTAATTCCAGCCTTCTTATAGTCATGAAACTGATAGCCTAAGCCTTGCGCGTCGAGCCAGACCCTTGCCTTTTTTACAGTGTCACAATTGGGAATGCCGTAGAGTATGGTCATAGTGGAAAGGCCTCTTTCGATGTAGCCGAGCCCCTACACCAAAAGCTTAGTGACTCCAGCCTGTTTAGGTCAAATTTCTATGCCCCCATGTTACATAGTGTTGCAGTTTGACCAGTTAAATTGTTAACAACGTTCAGCTATTTAGGGCGATCTGTTGCGTTGAGAAGTCGGGCCAAATCATAGTGCACCAATTTCGTTTCCTTGTTCTGGCGCTTTGGCTGCTCTTTGGTGCGGCGCTGTCTGTTCATGCCGAAACGCCCGGAAAAGATGGGGATTTGACCATTTCTTCGGCAGTGACGGTCAATCAATATGCGGCCCTTGCCTCATCTGCTGTCGCAACCAGCACAAGCGTCACAGTGGTCAGTCTGTCTGTGAACTTACCCGGCCTTCAACCCGGCGACTTGATCCTGATCTACCAAGCCCAAGGGGCGACCATTTCGACCGTCGATACGGCGGCCTATGGTGCCGTGACCGCACTCAACAATGCAGGACGCTGGGAATATCAGACGGTCGGGTCCGTTGTTGGAAATACGATCAATCTGGCCGGTTATGGCGGCCAATGCGGCGGCTTGCGCAATAACTATGATCTTGCCGGCAAACCCCAAGTGCTGCGCGTTCCCCAATATCGCAACCTGACGATTACGGCAGCAGGCAGCATCAACGCCGCGCAATGGAATGGCACGACTGGCGGCGTGGTCGCGGTTCATGTCAGCGGTACGCTCTCCAACTCAGGCGTAATTAGCGCGGATGCAGCAGGATTTCGCGCAGGCGCGATCGACAATGCCGCATCAGGATATAACGCCACTGGCTGGCGCATGACCAATTCGACCCTTGGTGGCGAAAAAGGCGAAAGCATCGCAGGCTATCAAACCGAATATGATCTGCTTGGTGGGCGCTATGGGCGCGGTGCTCCGGCGAATGGCGGCGGCGGCGGAAATGCTCATAACGCTGGCGGCGGCGGGGGGGCCAATGGAGACAATGGCAACAGCTGGGCCGGCCAAGGCGTCCCCAGCAACAGCAATGCGACATGGGCAGCCGCGTGGAACTTGGATGGCACATTAACCTCCACAACCAACAATAGCGGCGGCGGGCGTGGCGGTTACACTTATGGTTCAAGCAATCAGAATGCACTGACGGTTGCCCCGGGGTCAGCGACTTGGGGCGGTGACAACCGACGGCAATTGGGCGGACTCGGCGGCAGACCTTTGACCTTTGTTCCTGCGGAACGCGCTTACTTCGGGGGAGGCGGTGGGGCCGGAGACGCAAACAATAGCGCGACGACTGCTGGAGGTCGCGGCGGCGGCCTTGTGATGATTCTTGCCAATACAATGACCGGTTCAGGACAAGTTCGTGCAAATGGTGCGACGGCGACAAACACCATTGGAGGGCATAATGACGCGCCGGGCGGCGGCGGCGGCGGTGGTACGATCATTGTGCGCGCGTCATCAACGGGGAGTGTTTCATTCCTTGCCAATGGTGGCAATGGGGGCAACCAGCTGATCACCGGGAACGAAAGCGAAGGCCCGGGCGGTGGCGGTGGCGGTGGCGTGATCGCTGTGTCTGTTACGCCAGCATCAAGCAGCGCGGCAGCAGGCGCCAACGGAGTATCCAACTCGGCCGCTGTCACCGAATTCAACCCCAATGGCGCAACGCGCGGTGCCTTGGGGCAGCCCAGCGCCACAGCGCCAACCCAAGCGCAACTCCCCTTTTGCTTCGTGCCAAACCTGCCGCTGACGATGATGAAGTCCTCACAGCTGATCGACACTGTGGGCGATACCCGCTTCGCCATACCGGGAGCGGAGCTCAACTACACGATCCAAGTTACCAACCCCGCTGGGCCAGTCGACAATGGAACGCTCGTGATCATCGATCCGCTGCCACCCAGCATCGATTTTTTCAATGGGGATATCGATACCGTGACGGCTGGGGTGCAAAATGTCATTTTCGCAGATGGCACAACATCAAGTGCGCTGACCTGCTGCATCACGAGCCAAGTCGCCTATTCTTTGTTCACGACCGGGACCGATTTCACTTATGTGCCAACAGCCGGATATGATCCCAATGTCCGTCGCATCCGCGTGACCATGTCTGGATCAATGGCAGCGGCGCTGAATGGCGCAACAGGCTTTTCGATCGTCTTTAGGGCAAGGATCAAATAGGCGACCCGCTTACCGAAACCCATTTGTAAAAATGGTTCGATCTTGGCCTTTAATCGCTCGCCCCTGCTCGCCTTGCGTGATAGCTTTTGCAAAGACTTTCACCAAAGTAGGGGATCATCATGACTGAGTTTGGCTTGGATGAAAATCTTGATCGGCGCTTGTTTCTGGTTGGCGGCGCGGCCTCTTCCCTTCTGCTTTCGACCAGCCTCGAGGCAAGCGTGTTGGATGGCCTTGGGCTGACCAAGATTCTTGGCAATGCATCGGACGGTGCGCTCAACAAGCTATCTCAAACCGATGGTTTTTATCGAGACACGGCGATCCGCATCTTGTTGCCCGGCACGACCGGAAAGCTCGCCTCTAAGCTGATGGGCGCTGGCGATAAATTGGGTGTTACCAATAAGTTGACCAAAAGCCTAAATGACGCAGCGAGCCTTGCCGCCGGAGAAGCCAAGCCCATTTTCAGGAACGCGATCAGCGGCCTGAAGCTGACCGATGTCCCCGGCATTGCGCTTAAGAAAGATGGCGCGACCAGCTATTTGAAACAAAGCGCCAGTGCCGACCTGTTGACCAAAATTCGCCCGCTTATCGGCGGCGCATTGGGCAAAGTGGGGGCATTTGATCAGCTGTCCAAACTGTCCAAAGCAGGCGGGCTTCTCAGCGCACTTGGCCTCAATAATGACAAGCTGACTGATTCGGTTTCGAACCAAGCGTTGAACGGCATCTTCAGCTATATTGGCAAAGAAGAGGCGAGCTTGCGCGGGAATCCGCTGGGTAAGATTTTG
>DLOX01000122.1:0-703 GCA_002478575.1 Sphingomonadales bacterium UBA7473
TCGAGCACCCCGTCCAATGATCCTGTGCGCAGGTTCGATCCATAGAACAGCACCGCCTGCGCGCCTGCCGCATCGGCCAGCGCCCGTGCGAAGTCGGCGACGGCGGGATCGACCGGGGCCGCTAGCCGGGCGGCGATCCGCTCTGCCAGCGGATCAGGCGCCCCGTTCATGGGGTGACGAAGGCGAGCTCCGGCCCCTGTTCGATGCGGTAATCACCTGCCGGGAATGCCTCGCCATCAAGGATGAAAGGATCATCAATCGACAGGCTGAACTGCGATGCTGCCAGCTGGTGGATGCCGCGGCTGCGCAAGGAACCGCGCAGCTTGCCGAGCAGCGCGAGCGGGATCAGCGCCGTGGTGCGGCGCGAAATCTGATCGACCGCCACCAGCTTCAACCCGTTCTTCAAAGCGCCAAAGGGCCGGATTCCGGCGGGCATACGTTCGAGGGTTGAAGCGAACAGCAATTGCCGCATGGCGGGATCGCCGTGTCCGCTATGCGCCATCGGAGCGTTGGTCGCCCCCAGCCCGATGCTCATCCGCGCGCCCTTGCGCCACGCATTGGCGCGGCCGGCAAACAGCGATTGCAGCAGCGCCCACAGCGCCGTCACGGCTACCACCATGCTGTCAAACGCGCCAAGCTTGTGCGCGCTTTGTCCGGCCTGCGTCGCCTTGGTGAACGCGCCCGCGCCGAGGATAAAGCCCGC
>DLOX01000122.1:855-8762 GCA_002478575.1 Sphingomonadales bacterium UBA7473
GGCCGCCGCCAGGTGCGCTCGCCATGATCAAGTGCATCAATCGCGTCCTGCAGGGTCCAGTCATCGGGAATGCCGAGATCGACTGTCAGCGCATTGGTCTTGCCCTTGGGCAGCACTGCAATCGCGGGCCAATCATCGCCAAAGATCGCCTCGCCGCAGGTCAGCACGTCGCGCACAGTGCCATCGCCGCCGTTGATGACCAGCAGATCGATCCCGCGCTCAGCAAATTCGGCCAGCGCGATCGGCAGCTGCGCGCGGGCGCGGGGCTGAGCGATGTGGACATGCGGGCACAGGCCGCAATCGAAATCGGCGCCCAGATTGCGGTGACTGCGCGGATTATAGATCACCCCGACCGTCGGCGCTTGCCCCAGATCACGCACCCGGCGTGTACGCGCACGCGCGCGCGCCGCGGCATCGGGGCGCGGAGTTTGGGCAAATTCGTAGATCGGCGTTGCCATATTGGTCCTATACTGGTCGAAGAACTAACTTTCTACCGTCATCTTTTCCGCAAACCGTAACATTTGTGGTTCCCGCAAGTCGGCAATCCGCGCCAAAAAACAAGGGGCGATGCGACGAAGGTGAATTTTCCTGCGGTGAGCGTCTTTCAACCGATTGCGGCAGCGGGCGGGGAGTGCCGACCGCCTAGAGGAGAACGCGCTCGCTCAAGCCTAACCGGAGAGGTTCGGGTCGATGCGTTCCCAAAAACGGGGTCAGCCAAGCCTCAAGTTTATCCCGCTACCGATTGTCCACTGCCGGCCCTCATTAGCTGGCTATCACCCGAAGCACCGATCCAAGCAAAAGCGGACTGCAATGATAAACAGCCGTCGATGCCAGCTTAGATCATGTTGATGTATTCCGCCTCAAGGCCATCGATGGTTCCGTTGTCGTTCCAAGCCAAGCGGTCCGCCTGGTTCGTATCGTGACCGACTTGCCGACGTGAATGGGGAAGTTCCTTGACCGCGTAAATCTGGCCATCAATTTGTTCGAAAAGGACAAACCATTCGGAACCACGAATGGCAAATCCGCGTAAAAACCCATGTTCTGGCTCAAGAAAACTATCGCGCCGTGCACGAACAACCTCACTCTGAATCAAATGCGTGATGCCAGAAGCTGCAGCTGGCCGCGATAGATCAAGCTGGCTTAGAATGCTATGGATCCGAAGCCTTAGGTGCTCCCGTGACAATTCTGGACGTGATAGACACCTTGTTTTCATCCGTTCTGCGATTGGTTCGCTCGATACAAATGTTCGGAGCTCGTCCCCAATTGCACGAAATTCCCGATATTGTGTCGGGATATCGTCACTCCAAAATTTCATGAAGTTCCAAACGGATAAGTAATCGCTTAGTGAAATCTCCAGAGAAAACTGGCGCTGATTTGATCTTATCAGGCGCTCGGAAGCTAGTGATAGCCTTCTCACGCCGCTGGCATCCGATAGAAGGCGGTATATCGTTGCCCGTCTGAACCCTGCTAACCTCAGCACTTCTATCCCAATCGTGAGATAGTACCTCTCCGAGCATTCCTGAATGATGGCGGCAACATCATCCTCTGATAGCCTGATTGGCAGCCCATCTTCGAAACTAAGTTCCTCAAAAAACGATAATGCAAATTGAATAAGCTGCTGTAGTTCATATCCATTTTCAGGAGAGCCCTGACACACGACTGACGCCCTCCAATCAGGGACCGAGGACGTCGCGCCGAAATCCAACAGACGCCCATCGAAACTCAGGTTGGAGGTTGACAGCGGCCCCTGCGAAAGTCGCCACGCATAGAGATAGGCGCATTGCTCAGCCCACCTTGCCCAGATGCTTCTGATAGATTCTGCAAATGGCGATTCGCCGAGCGCCGCAACCATGAATTCAAGATTCTGTGATCTGCGCCGGGCATCTGGTGCACCAACCAATTCTGGCTTGCCGGTAAAATGAATGGCGCGTTGAAAGTGAGCAGGCCTTACAAACAGCTCACGGAACAGCAGCACACACCGGTCCTTTGCAACCCAATTGTGGGAGTTGGGATCGGGAGGCCAGATGCGGTCTTCGCAAACGTCAACAATCGCACTGGTCTTTATGGCGCCCCATGGGGCTTCCATCGCAAGAACCTCAGCGAAGATGGTTTCCCGGATAGCTTCCTCCAGATAAGCGTTCCCGCTCGCGTGGTCCTTCAACGTTGTAGCCCCGATCAACGGGGTCGCGCCGATGCCCTTGATGTACCAGTTGCCGACAATCCCTGCACGGCCGCTGCCCCCGTTCCCGCCGAGCCCGCTACCACCATAGCGGTCAACCCAACCTGCATTGCTTCCCCCTGGATCAATCATCATTGCGGAGCGGAGGATCGACTCCTTATCTGCACCTGGCCGTTCGCACCAAAGTAGCTTGGCTCGTTGAACAGGAGACAGGCGTATCTGCACCGATGCCGTGTCATTTGCGAGCATTCTGCCTGCAAACGTGCAGACGTCGCTTTGGCCATTGGTCGTCACGATACCTCGCACCTGCGGTCGGACACGAACGCCTGTTTGAGGATGTCGCTCAAAAGCCTATCAAAAGCATCACCATCCCCGAATGCATCAATGATGACGATTTGAGATCCACTTGACCAATCTTCAGCCCGCAAATCCCTTTCGCCCGATGACCGCCATCGCTTCAGCGCCTCTTCGCTCATTGCGGCCCAGCTGACGAACGTCACCGTGTCACCGCTCCGCACAAGAATGCACTGGCGTAGAGAATAAGGGTTGATGAACCGCTTGTGCAGCGCCGCAAGATTTTGCCGACACGATCCGAACCGATGATAAGCGTCGAGGTAGTCGAAATAGGCCTTGGTCATCGGCCATGAGCGTCGAGCAACCAGAAACCGGCAGTCCTGATCTGCAACATCCAAGGCAAGCGATTTCTTTGTGCGCCGCCCGTTTATTTCGATTTTCAGAAGGCGCGGCATGCCACTTTTATTGCGGCGAAAGCCATAGATTCGTTCAGAGAATTCCGCTGCAATTTCATAAACTTTGTGGCAAATCGGCCATATATGGCCATGCGAAACTCCCATTTCGTAGACCCAGCAAGCCGGGCGATCGAAATCGGCCAGCCCTTTTTGGTCGCATAAATCCAGAATCTCGCGGGCTACACTTGCTCGACCTTCAACCTTTCCAAGTACAGCATAGCCCCTTGAACTTCCATGAGGATCGAAGAACACATGCAGCTTGCCGTCTGAGTGATGACGTCTCAATCCATTCCAAAGAGGCTCAAACTCTATTTCGGTCGCCAAAGAGCCAAAAGACAGCGCCTGAATAACAGTGCCTACTCGCAGTCGTTCTGCATCAATTCCTCTCGTATCGCCAACCGTACAATCCGGGAGTTTCGTCATCACGTCCGTAGCTTCGTAAAGGCGGTGCAAGATCTCTCTCCAGTGACATTGGCTAATCGATAGTGATTGGCCACTGCCCAATGGCCGCAATTAGAATCCAGCGAGGCTTATACGCACCCAGATTGCGTAGCTCACGTGTATGTGATCAATCTGAATCCAGGATACCTTGCCAGATCGGAACCGGCATCACGCGGGTTCAGCTGCCTTGATTGCAGAAAGGCACTACTCGGCAAACTCGAATTGGACTTGGTCACTCAGTGGCGCCTCCTCCATCGCTGCACTGGAGTGTTGACCTTCGGCCTCGACCCAATGAAAGAAAATATGCGCGGACCAGGCATTTGGATTGCCATGCATCCTTCCATGAGCTGCGTCGATGCCGCGATACATAACGCCGTCTCCTGGTCGCATCAGAAGCTCGGTATATTTTCGCCCCTCAAAGTCGTGTGACATTGGATAGAACTCGTCATGAAGGTCAGAACCGACATGGAAGGGCCAAGTGAGCCCATCACTGTAAGCAACGGTGAAGGTCAAGCTATGCTCGCAGGCTGGTCGGTCTCGGTGAATTTTGCAAATGTCACCTTTTCGATACACACGGAAAAAGCAATATGTTGGCAGCAGCTTCACCTTAATCATCTTTTCCATAATTGGAGTGAGACCCCATAAGAGAAACTTGAGCGGGGTATATCTTGGCCCATAGATTTCGAATGAAGGTCGGATCAAGACAGGCGCGTACTCAGCCTGATCATCTATACTCAATCTGTCTGGTGCCAGATCTTTTTGTATATCATATAATAATCCCTTGATAACTCGCTCGTCGAGGAGTCCCTTGATCAACGCATGACCGTTTTCAGCATAGTCACCATAAACACGCATCAGTCGGCTCTCCGATAGGTCAAAATTGTTGATTATTCAGTTGTTTCGAAAACAGGTGTTTGGAATGTGTCCCGAGCCAATGCCTTGATTTCATCGGCCTGTATGGTCTTCAATTCCTCTTCCGCACGTCGCCACCATTCCATCGCGTTTGGTCGGGTGAGGTGTTGAGCTGCGAAAAATGCCCAAATGCGATCTTCGTTATAAGAAGCGCGCAACCCGTCGATGGATAATGAACGCATGGTTTCGAGCAGATCCTGGCGTGGCCCATTGGTCGCCAACTCTCTGGCGATGCGTTCTATGTCATCCTGAACCTTGCCTTTGGAAGGCGAGGGTGTGGTCACAGCGACAGCCATGACCGGGGTTCCGCCAAGCCACCGAAGCTCGACACGCTGCGCTCTCGGCGCGTAGCTCTCACCCTTTTCGCTGAGAGCTTCGTACACCATGCGCGCGAAGAGCGCCGAAAACAGATCCTGGACAGCTCTTTCATGAGCGTCTTTTGGCTGCTCCATAGCCCAGGCCAGGCCGACCACGTCTTGGTTGGCAGCGGTGAGCTGAGCCACCATCGGCTTCCCAATGTCGCTTCGCGATGGCCTGGATCCGTACAAGCCTCCGGTGCTCCACTTGCGATCCTGCGATCCGAACGTGCTCGCAAAGAGTGAGATCAATTGGTCCTCGTCAATGTTTCCGGCCACTGCGAGTTCGAGACCACCTTCGGACAATATGCGGCCAAGGACTTTCGCAGCGCGGGCCATGTTCGCAGTGGCAAGGCACCGCTTCTGCAGTTCCGCACCAACCCCATCTTTGCTCGGCTCGAATTGGCCATCGAGCGATAGCAGTAGAGATCGAAAAGGATCGAAGGGGGCGGCTGCTATGCTTTGTTCCCAGCGCCCGATGGCAACCGCTTCTGCCTTTGGGTTGAACCCCGGCGATGCGATAACTTCATATAATTCACCAAGTGCCTGACTGACATCTTCGCGCCGCGACGAAGCGCTTGCAGTCAGTGAGGTCGCGTCGATCTCGAACCCGCCGAAGTAAATCTCAGACCCCCATCGGGCTTCGCGCAGTTCCCGCTCTGAATTCAATTTAGACCCGCCCGCAGTGAGGAAAAATGGCAGGGCCAAAGCCTCGCATTGGGTTAGAATCGCGGACTTCGGACTTAGAGATATGTTAAGTGCCAATTCGACGAACTTGCCATCGTGTGGGCGGCGGATCATCCGTAGCGACGCCCCGTTATCGAAGCGGACGGCACGTATTCCCCCCGCGCTGCGATCGTCCACAATCCTACCAGCTTCTCGTCGGCCTCGTGGACGATCGCGGTCCGAGCCTGTTTGCAGCTTGTCGGACGTGATGGGAGCGTCAAGCGTCGCCTTGATCAAATCGGAAATGTCAGAGGATGTCGGTACAGTGTCGGGTTGGCCAATCCCTTCAAGCCTGTAGTTCATCTTGGCGTTTGCCGCATTGCTCAACCAGAACCGATTCAGATCTTCTAGTTGAAGGTTATCAAGAAAGTCATGGGCAGACGTAACATTTTGCTCCTGCGGCGACTTTCGCGCATCAAAAAAAATCAAATCACGCTGAGTTTTCTCAGCCCAATAAGAATTGGTGCGTAAATAAGCATCTTGCCTCTCATCACTGATCTGGCGAAGAACGATTTGCTTCGCGGTCTGGAACTCATGCGGAGAAAAAGAGGAACCTCTTGCCCGCGCTGCTTGCAGCGAAAGGAGATTCAACGCGTGCTTCCAATCATTTCCTAAGGGCTCGATCTGCCAAATAAAGGCACGTTTGCCCGACAAGGTCTGTTCGGTCGTGAACGAAGCGCCCGCAATGTTCGCATCAAGTGAACTGAGATCAAGTCGATGTGCAAGAACCTGATAAGTGAGCCTTTCAAGGATGTCGCGATCGGCTGCAGTCGAACCGGCGGGCGAAATAGGCGAGGGTCGCCAATCGGCCACGAGGCCGACAATCGCTGCAGCTGGGCTTCCATAGGATGGGTCTACGCTAATGCTGTATGGGGAAGCGCTCGGCTCAGCCGAGAGCGCAGCGGAGTTCTCCCCCGGAAAGCTTAGGTCCGCCGGAATGCCTTGGTCCGGTCGCCACTGTCCGAAGGTTTGTTCGAGAACCGCATCAACACCGAGATCAGCGACATCGCCGACGATCACCAGCGTCACGTTCTCCGGACGGTAAACCTTCCGATAAAGTGCCTCAATGGTCTTGAGGTTCGCTGTCGGCACATCTTTGGAATCGTAACCCCTGGACAAGGCCCATTCAGAGTCGGGGACGATGGCAAGCCCACGATGGTACAGCCTCTGATCCTGATTGGCCCGGGGTGCCATTTCGTTCGCTACCACGCTCCGCTGCCGATCCACCACAGTTTCGGAGAACGTCAGCCCATCGACGATCCCCCAGAAATATTTGATGGCGTTTGCGAAAGTGGCCGGATCACGCGTCTGCGTTGTCAAAAAATATTCCGAACCGGTCGGTGACGTCCAAGCACCCCACTCAGTGACGAGCGTTTCGCTGTCCCGCATTTTCGTGACTTCGCTCGAACTCATCTTCCCATTGGCATCGACTGACAGATGCTCAATGAGGTGGACCAATCCACTTTCGCCTTCCGATTCAGCTTGCCAGCCGCCCTCGACCCGCATGCGGATCGCTATATGGTCGCTGTCGTTGAATGCACCGCTTTTGCGATCCACGACCACATAGCGCACCCCGTTTGCGAGAACCCCTTGTCGGGTGATTGGCGTCCGCTCTTTGGATTCCTGCGTCCCATCAGAATTGGATGCGAGCGACTGATGACTTGCAAGTGGCAGGATGCACACAATCAGCGCAAGATAGACGAACAATCGCCGCAGCATGTCCGACATTCAGCCGCCTCCTGCTAACAATACGGAACTACGCAACATCGATCGTTACGCTGCGGCGCTTTGCTGCAGATTTTTGGCGGGACCCCATCGCCGTTCGCGATACCATTTTGTCAGGATCGTTTTCTCGCCGCTCAGAACTGGAGCGCCTTCGTGGAGGGTCAGCCAATTTCCATGGCCGTCTTTCGTGATGTTGTTCCACACGACCAGCATGCCTGCCGCTGGCTTGATGCTGAATCCAGCGCGCACGAACCGAGTTTCGCCCCCATCCATTTCATCGTCGAGGTAGGCCATCGCGGTCCACACACGCTGGCCGCCCTCTCGCCGCGCGATCTTCCAATGCGCTTGACTCATGTGCATGAAGTCGCAATGCGCACGAAATGTTTGCCCGACACTATAGTGTTGACCTTGGGTAGACTCGGCGTTGCAAGCCTCAATCCCAAGCAGATCAGAAATCCTGTGATCTACCTTTTTTATTACCTCGTCGTCGAACTCAAGAGTTGAGGTATAGCTGGTTCGAAAATCCGAAATCGGAGGATACTCGTCCCCCATCGTCTTGGACCGCTCCAAGCTTTGTTTGGTCAGCGACTTGAGGTGTCTGCATTCATCTGCGGATATGAAATCCTTTACGATGTAGACATCAAGACCGTTGCGACCGAATACGAGAACGTCCGGATTAGCGAGGAGCCGCTTTTCCACTCGGCGACCAATTGAGGCGCGCTCCCTGACACCCATGATGATTGTCCTTTGAAATTGAAGAATAAATCGTCGATCTGACCGACCCTGTCACGAAGGGAAGCGGGCGAGCTGGCAAAACCC
>DLOX01000197.1:0-1631 GCA_002478575.1 Sphingomonadales bacterium UBA7473
TGCGATTTTCCAATGCCTTGATCAGTCGGCACCCAAATCCATCGCGAAGATCATCCTGACGGCAAGTGGCGGCCCGTTTCGCACCTGGACGCTGGAGCAAATGGCGGCGGCTGGCCCTGAGCAGGCTCTCAAACATCCCAACTGGACGATGGGTGCCAAAATCACGATCGATTCAGCGACGATGTTCAACAAAGGGCTAGAACTGATCGAGGCTCATTATTTGTTTGATCTGCCCAGTGATCGGTTGGACGTGATCTTTCACCCCCAATCTGTCATTCATTCGATGGTAGAATATGTCGATGGATCGGTGTTGGCGCAGCTGGGAACGCCGGATATGCGCATCCCCATTGCGCATTGTTTGGCTTGGCCGGATCGCATGGAAACGCCTGTACAACGCCTCGATCTGGCAGCCATCGCTCGTCTCGATTTTGAAGCACCTGACGAAGTCCGCTTTCCCGCGCTAAGGCTCGCGAGAGCAGCCATGATTGAAGGCGGGGCGGCCACCGCCATCCTAAACGCTGCCAATGAAGTTGCGGTGAGTGCCTTCCTCGAAAAGCGGATAGGCTTCACGCGGATCGCAGAAATTGTGGAACTCGTCTTAGAACGCTATCGCCCGTCATCCCCGCGCACTATTGACGATGTGATGGCGATTGATGCGGAGGCCCGCACCTTCGCCAACGAACGCCTCTTCAAGGAACATGCCTGATGGAAACGCCCGGACTTTTGTGGACGATCCTCTTCTTTGTTGCGGCCATTGGCCCCTTGGTTTTCTTCCATGAGCTTGGGCACTATGCCGTTGGCCGCTATTTTGGCGTGAAGGCCGATGTTTTTGCCATTGGCTTTGGCAAGGAATTAGCCGGGTGGACAGACAAGCTCGGCACCCGCTGGAAACTCTGTGCTTTGCCGCTGGGGGGCTATGTAAAGTTCGCAGGCGATATGAGTGCGGCCAGCACGCCAGACGCTGAATGGCGCAAGGCCCCGGCAGAAGAACAAGCGGTGATGTTTCAATCCAAGCCAGTCTGGCAACGCGCCTTGATCGTGCTTGCTGGGCCTGTCGCCAACTTCATCTTGGCGATTGCGCTCTACATGGGGATTTTCGCAGTCAATGGTGAGCTTCGCGTTCAGCCTATTGCTGCAAAAGTGATGCAGGGCTCGGCCGCCGAGAAGGCTGGATTGCAAGCGGGCGACCGCATTTTGGCAATCAATGATCGCGAGATCACGCGCTTTACCGAAATCGCCGAATATGTCTCCATTCGCCCCAATCAGTTGATGACGGTTCGTTTTGAGCGCAGCGGTGCCGAGCAAAGCGTGACCTTTGCGGCAGATGAAGAACAGTTGCGGAGCCGCTTTGGAACAATGTCGAGCGTCGGTCGCTTGGGCCTTGCTATGCCGCGGCCGGAAATGGTGCAGCTAAGCTTTCTAGAGCTACCCGGCGCCGCCATATACGAAGTCCGCCGCGTTCTGCGGATGATGATCGATGGTTTGGGCCAAATCATCATGGGATACCAATCGGTCAAGGAATTGGGCGGACCTGTGATGATCGCCAAATTGTCGGGCGAAATGGCGACTTTGGGCTTTACCGCGTTCCTCACCTTCATGGCGCTGATCTCGATTAACTTGGGGTTCATCAA
>DLOX01000197.1:1687-2221 GCA_002478575.1 Sphingomonadales bacterium UBA7473
CGATTAACTTGGGGTTCATCAACTTATTGCCAGTTCCCATGCTTGATGGAGGTCATTTGCTTTTTTACGGATTGGAAGCGATCCAGCGCCGACCGGTCAGCATGGCGGTGCAGGAATGGGCTTATCGCGCCGGATTCATGGCGCTGATTGGCCTGATGTTGTTTGTAACAGCCAATGATTTGGTGAGATTCGGCCTTTTTGGTTAATGGGGTGCTTGATCGAAAGCCCTGCTTGGGGCAGGGCGAGTGCCGCAGGGATTTTGGGCAGAGTGTTTTGGGAAGGGTGTTTTTTTGAGCGTGACAGCAATCACTTCTGATCGGATGGGGCGCAAAGTCGCCATGACCGCTCTGCTTTGTTCTGCCATGACGGTAGGTGTCTTCCCAGCAATGGCCCAAACTGCGCCAGCGGCTACCCCAGCGGCCACGCCGGGCACGGGAACGATCAACACGATCACCATCATCGGATCTCAGCGCTTGGAGGCGGACACCGTCCGCTCCTATATCCAGCTGCGCCCCGGTCAGCGTTACACATCTG
>DLOX01000197.1:2284-4959 GCA_002478575.1 Sphingomonadales bacterium UBA7473
CCAAGCCATTCGCGACCTGTTCGAAACCGAATTGTTCGCCGATGCGACGATCCGCGCCAATGGTGGGGAAATCATCATCGAGGTTCGGGAAAACCCCGTGATCAACCGGATCATCCTGGAAGGCAATAAGCGCCTGAAGGAAGATAAGATCCGTCCAGAAATCAAGCTTGCCCCGCGTCAGATTTTCACTCGCTCCAAGACCCGGGCAGATGTCACGCGGATCATTGAGCTTTACCGTCGCCAAGGCCGCTTTGCGGCGAATGTTGAGCCCAAGATGGTTCAGCTGGATCAGAACCGCGTTGATATTGTCTTCGAAATTGATGAAGGTCCGAAATCCAAGGTCCGCCGCATCAACATCATTGGCAATGAGAAGTTTAAGGACGACAAGCTGCGCGGCGAAATGGCAACGCAGCAAGCCAATTTCACCAATCCGTTCGCATCGCGCACCAGCTATGACGCTGACCGTATGGCCTTTGACCAAGCCAAGATGCGCCAATTTTATTTGACGCAGGGCTATGCTGATTTCCGCGTTGTTTCGTCCGTTGCAGAACTGACCGCCAATAAGCGCGACTTTATTATCACTTATGTGGTGGAAGAGGGCGAGCGTTACAAATTTGGCGAAGTGGCGATTGAATCCGAACTGCGCGATTTCAAGCCTCAGCCAACGCTTGTGCCCATGAAGAAGGGCGATTGGTATAATGCCAAGCAAGTGGAAGATACGGTTGAGAGCCTGACCGAATCTGCTGGCCTGTTCGGATATGCCTTTGCTGAAGTGAACCCGAATTTTGAGCGTGACAAAGAAACGCTCACCATGAACCTGACCTTCAAAATCGGCGATGCACCGCGCGTCTATGTGGAGCGGATCGACATCAACGGTAACACGCTGACGCAGGATAAGGTCGTGCGCCGCGAATTCCGTTTGGCAGAAGGCGATGCGTTCAACAGCTTCTCGGTCAAGCGCTCATCAGATCGTATCCAAAGCTTGGGCTTCTTCCAGGAAAAGCTGGAAATTGAACAAAAGCCAGGATCATCGCCAGACCGCATCATTTTGGAAGCCAATGTCGAAGAAAAATCGACGGGCGAATTGCAATTGTCGGCGGGCTTCTCGTCGCTTGAACGCTTCATCTTCAACTTCTCAGTCCGTCAGCGGAACTTCCGCGGCAAGGGCCAGGAATTGCGGGCCAGCGCCAGCATTTCGAGCTTCTCAAAGTCAGTGGAATTGGGCTTTACTGAGCCTTATTTCCTCAACCGCAACATCGCGATTGGCGGCGACATTTTTCGCCGGGATTTCAACAGCTTCAACTTCGTCGGCAATGATCGCAACACGACCTATGAACAGGTCACGACGGGCGGCCAAATTCGCGCCGGCTTGGCGATCACAGAATTCTGGTCACTCGCGCTGCGTTATGGCCTGAATTATGACGAGATCACGCTCGATCGGAACCAGTTCTTCTTCAACAATCAGTGCGATCCACTGCTTGCTGGTCGTTATCTGTGCGATGCCATTGGTAACCGCACGACATCATCGCTTGGTTACAGCTTGGTGTTTGACAATCTGAACAACCGTATTCGGCCAAGCGCTGGTCAGCGGATGGTGTTCAGCCAGGATTTGGCAGGTCTTGGCGGCAGCGTGAAATATCTTCGTTCGCGTTTGAATGCCGACAAATATTGGCGCGTGCTTGGGAATTTCATTTTCTCGGTGGGCGTTGAGGCTGGCCATATCATGCCTTTTGGCAAGAGCCGTGGCGCGAACGTCGACCGGGTCCGCATCAACGATCGCTTCTTCTTAGGCGAACCTGAAATGCGCGGTTTTGACATTCGCGGCATTGGCCCGCGGGTTCAGCGCGTCTTCTACAATGCGGGCACAAATGTGCTCAATACAGACCGCAACAATATCAACGATGACTCGCTCGGTGGTCGTTATTATTACAAGGGCCGCGCTGAGCTTGAAATTCCGTTGGGATCAGGCGCCTTTGAACTTGGCCTCCGTCCGTCGCTCTTCCTTGACGTTGGCTCGGTGTTTGGGATCAAGCGGCCGCAGCTCATCGGCACGGCCACTGGCTTCTTCAAAGACGTCAACAATGACGGAATCCCCGATCCTGAAACACGTCCAATCAGAGATTCAGCTGGGAATGCTCTGTTCACGACGCCAGTGGTCAACAATACCGGCGGTGTAGTGACGATCTGCCCCGTTGGAACGACAACAGGCACAACGGTCGCAAGCTGCACCGGGACGACGGTCAATACCGCTCAAGTCAACCAGACGTCTCCATTTGAAGAATTCTTCCTTGGTGACACTTGGAAACCACGCCTTTCGGTTGGCTTTGGGGTCAACTGGAACTCACCCTTCGGCCCGTTCAGGATTGATATAGCCAAGGCGCTTATCAAGCGAGCAGGCGATGATACAAAACTCTTCACATTCAACGTAGGAACTCAATTCTAATGAAGACCATCACTAAATCTCTGCTGTTGGCAGCCGCTCCACTTGCAGCGATTGTTGCAATGCCAGTTGTTGCCATGGCGCAAGCGGCACCAGCTGTTGGCGTTGCAAATCTCAACGAAGCCGTTGAGAAATCCAATGCATGGGTTTTGGCTGCCAACCAGATCAAGATCACGTACAAAGCTCAGATTGACGCATTCGAAGCCCGCTCGCGGGTTTTGAATGGCGAAATTCA
>DLOX01000136.1:0-4486 GCA_002478575.1 Sphingomonadales bacterium UBA7473
CCCCGGCCTTCGCCGGGGCGACGTTGCAGGCTGTTTGTTTCACACGAAGGCACGAAGGGCACGAAGGACTTAAGCCTTCATTGTGACCTTCCTCCCATCGTGCCCCTTCGACTGCCTTGCAGGCGCTCAGGACATGCTTCGTGTGAAACTAAAGCAGTTTTGGCCCTTCTTTGTGCCTTGGTGTCTTCGTGCGAGTTTAAGAATCTGAGCCATGGAAGAAGTTGATGCAGAATCTAGCTCGCACGAAGACACAAAGACACCAAGGGTGGTGTTGCCAGTTTTCGGAGGTTCAGGCGGCCTTAGAGGCCCCGGCCTCCGCCGGGGCGACGTGTATAGGGATCGTTGTCCTGGCCTTCGCGGTTACTGCTGAATGATCACACTCGCCGGGTGATGCTTGTCGAGATGCTTCTTGATGATCCGCATGTTGCGCGTGTTGGATTGGAAGAAGAGGTCAGGGATCACGCCCACAACCGGGATCGCGCCCATCAGCGCGTCGAGGCCAATGTTGCCGGCCATCCGCACGAACGCGGTTTTGGGCATGCCAAGGTTCCGCGCTTCCCAAGCGAGCCAGCTGCCCATCACGGCGGCCACGGCGCTTCCGCCGACGGGGAGGATCGACAGGATCGCATCTAGTCCCGCCCGCTTGTTGATGCCGGGGATGGTGAACAGGCCCTCCATCAGCTTTTCAATCGCCTCGATCCGGCGGCGCACAGACGCGGGGTCTCGGCCGGTCCATTCGGACAAGTCGGGGCGATAGGGTCGGGTACCTGAATCAACCATAGGGCGTTCCTTTTCAGACCTTGAATATAGGAGAGCCTGCGCGGGCTTCAATGATCATCGGAGCTCATCCAGCGCATGGACGGAAAAGGCGCTCCGCCGCCATCCGGTCAAATTGGCCCCCACCAAAGACCAGCGCATCGGCAAGGCGAGCGGGATATAATTGTTGGTCGCAACCAAAGCTGCATCGGCCCGCGCAATCTTGTCCATCCGCAACGCGGGATCAGTCTCTGCCAAAGCTTCTTTGAACAAGGTCTGCACCTCTTCGCTGCATCGCTGGCCCGCCCGGCAGGCGAGATGATCAAGATACCAGACAGCACTGCTCACTGGCGCCACTTCATCGATCAAGATCAGGTCTGCTGCTTCGCCCGGCATTACGCGGACGGCATTGATCCCGATCCGCCGCCAGTCCGCCGCCAGTTGGGCAAAGAGCAATCGCCCGCCGAGGGCCGATGGGAGCGCGACCTTGATGGTGCTGGAGCGAGCAGCGGCAGGCACCAGCCCTGCGGCACGTGCTCGCCGCTCCCCAACCGGAAGCTGCAACGCGGCGAGTGCCGCCGGCGCCGCGCCGCTATCAAGTGACGCCGGCAGGATCGAAATCGTAGAGGGCCAATCAGCCACGCCAAAGGAGCGAACCAAGGCTTCCCGATCAACTGCCAGCGACAAAGCCAAGCGCAGGTCGCCATTGTTCAGCAGTTCCGAATTGCTCGTGACCACAAGGCCGAACAACCCAAAGGCAGGATCGCGCTGAAACCGGCCAGCCTCCACATCTGCCGCTCGGGCCAGCGGCAGTTCCGCATAAGTGCCACCAGTCACATAGCGGACATCCCCATTGATGAAGCGCGCAATCGCCATATCCGCTGGTTCGGCGCGGACGCGGAGATCTTCATTCTCGTCGATCGGAACCTCTTCGCCCGGCTCCTCAATCGCTTCCGGATCGGGGCGGGGGCGGAGGCGGATCACGCCATCGCGGCGCGAATGAATGCCATAGGGGCCAGAGCCACCGCCAGATCGCAGGATTGCCATCTCCGGCTGAGCGAGCAGTTGGAGGAAATTGGGTTCAGGCGACTTAAGCCGAATTTCGACCACTTGCCCCGTCATCGGGATGATGGCGGTCACGTTGGTGAATAGGCCCTTGAACGGGTGCTTGCCGCTCGCCGCCAAGCTCCGCTTCAAGCTGTTGACCACATCGACGCTGGTCACCGGCTGATCATCTGACCATCGCGCATCACGGACGCGGAAGATATAGCTGAGACCATCATCAGTCACGATCCACCGTTCGGCGAGCGCCGGCTCAACCTGATCAGAAGCATCGAAGGACACAAGGCCTTGGGCAGTGGCCCCAAGGAGGAGCCGCGATGCCGCTGTGCTTTGACCAAGCGCAGGGTCGGGCATTTTGGTGGAGGTGCCAATGATCGCGACACTGATCGGGCCATCATCTCTGCCGCTGCAGGATGCTAACGCGACCAACAGCAGTGCCGCTGCGGTGCATCGCAAGGCGCGCGCGGTCCTCACGGCAAAGACAGCGTCCGGCTGGGATGGATATTGGCGCTATTGGCTTGCCAGCCCTTCACGCGGGGGTGGATCATCGCTTTGGAGACATAATGATAGAGCGGCAGGATGGGGCTTTGATCGATCAATAGTGCCTCCGCTTCTCGCATTGCCGCTGCCCTTGCCTTTGGTTCTGAAAGGCTCAAGGCCTTTGCCAAGGCGCTATCATAGGCTGGATTGTTGAAACCTGAATAGTTGATTGGCCCGCCTTTGCTTTCATGCACCGCGAGGTAATTTTCGGGCACGGGAATGTCGCCCACCCATCCGGAGCGTGCCAGATCAAAATCAGCGCGGCGCAGGCTCGCAAAATGGAGCGATGCTTCTGAATTGAGGAGCTTGGCCTCCACCCCCAACGGCTTCCACATGGCGGACAGTGACACCGCGACGCGGCGATGATCAGTGTCTGAGTTGAAGCGGATTTCAAAGCGCAGGGGTTTGGTGGGGCCATAGCCTGCGTCGTTCAACAGGCGTTTGGCGTCTTGCAGGCGCCTTTCCTTGGGCCAGCTTGCCCAGTCAGGCCTATAACTTGGCAGGCCTGTGATGCCGGATGGAACGACGCCCCAAGCTGGCTTCACGCCCGTCGCGATCAGGCTGTTTGCGATCCATTCCCGGTCAACGGCGAGGGACAAGGCCTTGCGGACCCGTGGATCCGAAAAGGGCGGACGTCTGGTGTTGAATGCGAAATAATAAGTGCCTTCGGATAGCGCGACCTTAAGCGCTTCAGGATAGTCCTTCTTTACATCAGGCAGGCGCGCGGAAGGCACATCGCCGAGCATGTCAGCACCGCCCGACTGGAACAGCCGAAAGGCGACGAGTGAATCGGTGATTGGCTTCCAAATGACCGTCTGGATTGCAGGCTTGCCCCCATGCCAGTTGGGGTTGGGCTCCAACTGCATCTGATCGTTGAGCGCCCAGCTCTTCACGCGGTAGGCCCCTGACGTGACCATCGGTCGCTCCGCTTCCCATTTCGGGCGATGCACCGGTAAAGCCGCCATGGCCGGATGAGCCAGCAGATCGGCAAGGGCGGGGAAGGGGGCGTTGAGTCTGACGCGAACGGTTGAAGGCCCTTTCGCTTCCACCGCCTTGATGCCTTTGAACAAGGCCGCTTGGGGAGAGGCGGTGGCCGGATCGATCAACCGGCGATGGACAGCAGCGAATGTCTCAGGGGTAATGGGCGTGCCATCGCTAAAGCGGAGCCCGGGCTTCAAAGTAAAATCCCAAGTCAGACCATCTAGCGAAATCGTCCACGCCGATGCCAAACCCGGCTCTGACCGACCGGCGGCCGAAAAGCGCGTGAGCCCTTCAAACTGATCGATCGCAATGCGGGTCGACCCAAGATCAGAATAGGATTGGGGATCAAGGCCCTTCGCTTCGTCATCAGCGACTCTTAGCAACGGACCGGATCGATCAGGAAGGGCGGGGGATTGGGTTTCGCAACCCGCCAGGAAAAGCGCCAAAGCTACACCGATGGTGCGGACGGCGGGACTTGAACCCGCACTTCCGGATGGAAAGCAGATTTTAAGTGGGACGAGACTACCGTAAGTTATTGTCAAATATAGCATTTTTTTTCGTGAGTCAAGAACTGTGTAAGGTTTTGTGTAGCTTTTCGGCCTCAATCAATGGAAATTATGGCTGCGAAGGCGCAGTGATTCCTTTCCGTCCGGTACCGCGTTGAACAGTCGATAGGCTAGCGTGCGCCCGCGCGCTATGCCTGCGTCGCGAGGATCGGGGCCGCCGCCGTTCGTTGTGCCATCTCCGCGTTTGGGAGCGACACAGAAAGCAATGCGGCCAATCAAAAGCAGAAGCCCATCGTTACTAACGATGCGGTCGCAGATAATGTGGATCGCGACACGAGGTTGGCATGACTCAAGCTGAATAAGGCCATCCAATAAGTCTAACTTCGAAATTTTTTTGAGCCAGCGTAACCCACCCCCAATGCTCGGCGAAAAGAGGCACAGGAGCTGCTTAGCGGCGACCTCCAGAAAACATCGACCACTGCCAAGGAGATCACAATGTCCAATATTCTGAAAATTGCGGCTGCCGCTGCAGCTCTCTCAGCTGCCGCTGGAATTGCTGTCGCACCGGCGCAAGCCGCGGGTGGAAAAGAAAAATGCTACGGCGTCGCGTTGAAGGCAAAGAATGATTGCGCTGCCGGGCC
>DLOX01000136.1:4589-6830 GCA_002478575.1 Sphingomonadales bacterium UBA7473
CAGGGCAATGCCTGGAAGTATGTCAATGCAGGCACATGCGTCAAAATGGGCGGCTCGCTGACGGCGAAAGCTGGCAACGCCAAGCCGGTTCCGAAGAAAGGCTGACGCGACGAAGATTTGCGGATGAACCCGATCACCATGCGGCCTCTACCAATCGACCCGACCAACCTCCCCCCCTCGGTCGGAATAGGTTTGAAGCCGCAGCATTATGAAGCCGTGCTTGACCCGTCGCCCCCTGCGGGTCGCCCGGGCTGGATTGAGGTTCATCCGCAAAACTACTTCGGTGATGGCGGTCCGCCGCATCATTGGCTGACAGCCATCACCGAAGTCTTTCCTCTCAGCTTTCACTCCGTCGGCCTATCGCTAGGGTCAGAGGAAGGGCTGAGCGAGCCTGATCTTGAGAGCCTTACGCTCCTCTGCGCTCGATATGAACCACAGAGTGTTTCCGACCACATCAGCTTCAGCGGCAACAGCAACAACCGTTTCGCCGACTTGCTGCCGATCCCCTACACCTTCGCATCGCTTCATCATTTTGCAACGCAGGTCGAGCGCGTCCAGGAGCGGCTGAAGCGCCAGATACTCCTTGAAAACCCATCGCGTTTCCTGGCCTTTGCCCGTGACGAAATGGACGAGGTCCAGTTTATCGAAGCCCTTATCGCGCGGACGGGCTGCGGTTTTCTGTTCGACATCAACAATGTCGAGGTTTCGGCGACAAACCTGAATTACGATCCGGTTGCCTATGTCGATGCCATCAAGCCGGAATGGGTTGGGGAAATCCACCTTGCCGGTCACGCGGTCGAACAGCATGAGAGCGGGCCGCTGCTGATCGACGATCATGGCAGCGCTGTGACTGACATAACGTGGGCGCTTTACCAGCGGTTTGTTGGGCGGGCGGGACCAAAACCGACGCTGATTGAATGGGACACCGATGTTCCTGAGTTCGGCGTCCTGATGGCGGAGGTTCGCAAAGCTCGGGAGATCATGGAAGGTGTCAAGTATGTTGTCGCTGGCTGAGGCTCAAGATAATTTCATCGCGACAATCAACAATGGGCCATCAGCATTGCTGCCCGATTTGTTCTCTGGCTTGCCCGACCGCGTGATGCTGGGCCTTAAGGCGCATGCCAACACGATCAGCCATGCGCGTCTGATTGCGCTCGAAGACAGTTTTCCGCGAACGAAAATGGCGATGGGTGAAACTGAGTTTGGCGCGCTCTCTCACAGTTACGTTGAAACGGATATCGCCCGCTGTGCAAATACCAACCTGATTGGGGCTGACTTTGCCGACTTTTTGGCTGAAGCTACGGTCGGGGCACAATTCGTCGATCTCGTCAGGATCGAGTGGGCGTATCTCGAAAGTTATCACGCTGCGGATGCTCAAGCACTGTCACTTGCTGATATTGGCGTGATAGACCCGAGCGGCATGCTCAATTTGCGGATTGATGTGCATCCTGCAGCACAACTCGTGCGGCTGACATCGAACAGGTTCGACCTCGTTGATGAGATCGGCGTTTTGAATGACGGAGCTATTCTGATCACGCGACCGGAAGTCGGCATTGCCCTCAATGCTGTCGACGACATCACGGCCCTTCTTTTCGATGAAGCCCTGCAAGAGTGCAAAATTTGTAACCTGCTCGAACTGGCAATCGAAGAAAGTGATGAACAGGCGGCGCTCGCGCCGATCATCAATCTTATCAGCGCCGGAGCGCTCGTCCAAAAGGGGTAGTTTATGCAAAATCTCATCGCGCTTTATGATCGGTTGACGCTTTGGGCGTCGGGTAAACTGCCGACCAGCATTGCGCTGCTGTTCGTGCGGGTGGCGCTTGGTGGCGTATTCTGGTTTTCTGGCCGATCGAAGGTCGAAGAGGGCACGCTACTGACGATCAGCGAGAACACGCTTTACCAATTTGCCGACGCGCCGTTCAACAACGTCCCGCTACCCCCTGCATTTGCCGCGCATATGAGCTTTTACATGGAGCACCTGCTCCCGGTCCTTCTGATTTTGGGACTGATCACTCGCTTTTCGGCGCTCGGCCTGCTGGGCATGACGCTTGTCATCCAGATTTTCGTCTTCCCAGAAGCCTGGTGGCAGGTCCACATTCTTTGGGTCGCGATGGCGCTGACGCTGATCACACGCGGCGGCGGTATCTTCTCACTCGACCATCTCCTTGGCGGCAAAAGAGCCGTCGATGCCGAGCGTAAAATGGCAATGTAGGGTCAGTTACACTCGCGACCCGTCGCAGC
>DLOX01000077.1 GCA_002478575.1 Sphingomonadales bacterium UBA7473
CCCGCTTTCGCGGGAATGACGCGATCATTTCATTCTTTCGGAGAAAATAAGATGACCACCCCCCAGATCAATGCACAACGCAAGGCAGAGCTTCTCTCCAAGCAAGTCGAACATATCGATATCCGCAGCTTTGATGCGCGGCCGATCATTGATGGCATGTCAAAGATGAGCTTCACCAGCCGTGATCTGGCGCGGGCGACCGACATTTATAATCAGATGTTGAAGGACAAGGATTGCTCCATCTTCCTCGTCATCGCTGGCTCGACCAGCGCAGGCGGCTGCATGGATCTTTATGCAGAGCTTCTCCGCAACAATATGATCGACGGGATTGTTGCCACAGGTGCCACGATTGTGGACATGGATTTCTTTGAAGGGCTTGGTCATAAACATTATCAAGCGCTTGAAATTCCTGACGATGATACGCTCCGCTCGCTCTACATTGACCGCATCTATGACACTTATATCGATGAAGAGCAGCTTCAGGACTGCGATTTCACGATCAACAAGATCGCCAATGAGCTCGAGCCCAAGGCCTATTCAAGCCGCGCCTTCATCCGCGAAATGGGGCGCTATCTGGCCGAACATGGCAAGAAGGAGAATAGCCTCGTCAAGCTTGCCTATGAGCATGATGTGCCAATCTTCTGCCCCGCCTTTGTCGATTCATCGGCTGGCTTTGGCCTGGTGAAGCATCAGGTTGACCGCGCCAAAGAAGGCAAGCCTTATATGATGATCGATGCAGTAGCAGATTTCCGCGAACTGACCGACATCAAGATCCAAGCGGGCGAAACTGGCTTGTTGATGATCGGTGGCGGCGTGCCCAAGAATTTCATTCAAGACACAGTGGTTTGCGCAGAAATCCTTGGCCATGACGATGTCGCGGTCCATAAATATGCGGTGCAAATCACAGTGGCCGACGTGCGCGATGGTGCTTGCTCGTCATCGACGCTGCAAGAAGCCGCCAGCTGGGGCAAGGTCTCGACCGCCATCGAACAAATGGTCTTTGCCGAAGCAGGCAGCGTGATGCCTTTGCTGGCGTCGGACGCCTATCACCGCGGCCATTGGAAAGACCGCCCCGTGCGCAAATGGGGCGCGATTTTTGGCTGAGGTTAGGGCATCGAGGAGTTGAAGGACAAAGGGCCCGGGCATTTCCCGGGCCCTTTCATTTTGAGCGCATCGCTAATCGCGGGATTTAGCTCTGGACTGTCAACGACGGCTGACCCTTTGTGCACTTTTCTTTTGGCGCTTCAGCTAATCGCTTCAGTCCCAAGAAGGGCCTCAACAAATTGATCCGTCGCCCAATTTCATAGGTTAGGAAGCAGCCGATGAGGGTGCTCAACATTATCCAACCAAATTCCAAGCTTGGGCCAACCGACGCTTGTTTAACATAATAGCCAACGATCACGATGATGGTCTGATGCGCGATATAGTAAGGAAATATCGCTTCGGTTAAGTAGCGGCGAGCGGGGCCATCATAGTTGAGGTGCTTTTGCGCCATTCCGATCAGGCCCAGAATCATGGTCCATGCGAAGATGGCGCGTGCACCTTCTTTTAGCGCTTCCAGCGACTGCGCCTGACCATCGCAGATTTGAATCGTGAACTTAAGTGTTATCGCAGCAAAGGCGACCCACAACAGTCTCTCCCAAACCTGCCCAATCAAGTCCCAAGCTGGTTTGGACCGTGCCAACGCAACCCCAAAGAAGAAGGTGAAGCCATAAATGGCATGACCATAGGGGTCATCTGTCAAAGCATGTGTTTCGCCGAAAATGGGGTGTAGAATGGCGTGGGCGAAAATCAGCCAAGCCACTGGCAAAGCGATCAACAGCCAACCTGAAAACAGGCGATTGAAAATCTCTTGAGCGTTCTGACGGACCGTCGCCGGTAAGGAAGCAAGGGCCGCCAGCACCATCGAATAAACCAACAGATAAGCGACAAACCACAAATGGTTCCAAGTTGGGAGGGGCGTGCCTCGGCTTGTGCCGAATTCGGCATAGTCATGGATCCAAAAATGCAGCAGCCCTTGCGAATAAGTCCCTTGATCCCGCAATTCGACCCAAGGCTGAGGCACGACGAAGATCGCCATCCCTGCTATCAAGGGAATGAGCAGGCGAGACGACCGGCTTCTGGCAAAGCCGCTAGGGCTTGCAAGCTTTGCCATCAGGGATCGCGATACGATGCCGGAGATGAGAAACAGGAGCGACAACCGCCAGGGGTTTACTGCCATCATGGGCCAAGTCAGCCATTCAATTGGTTCAGCCGTTTTGACGTGCCAACCCCAAGGCACAAAGAACATGCCGATGTGATAGAATATGAGGATCGCGAAGGCGCCGATCCTCAGCCAATCAAGGCCATATTGCCGTTCGACTAGAGATGCAGAATTTGTCACGTCCATCGTCCTTTTCAGTTGCTTGGACGCCTGTTAAACTTGGCTTGACTGTCGGCGCAGCAAGGCTGTGACGGACGGCGGCGTGGCTGGGGCCAATGCGAGGTATGATTTGACGAACGGCGGGCAGATCGGGGCGAATGGTGGGGACGAGCGTTGGCTGAACCGGCCCGAGCTTCTAACCGCTTTTGCCTTTGTCGGATTTGGCCTCATCTATGTGATCGTCAATGCGGCGAGTCTCATCGATGAACGCGCTGCATTGGGCCTTCCGATGGAGGCTTGGCGGCCATGGGTGTTGGAACTTACGAGTTTCCTGAGCTGGCTTCTTCTGCTGCCGCTGATTCTGATATTCGCCAACCGCGTCTCTACTTGGAATAAGAAGCCATGGATTTTCGCTGCCCATGCTGCTGCAACGGTCCCCGTTGCTTTGGCGCACCTTGGGGTGATGTTCGCGATGCGGACTTTGGCCTTCTCTTTGGCCGGAGATCGCTATGCCTTGTCGGATACGCTGACCAACATCATCATTTATGAATATCGCAAGGATGCGATCACCTACGCTTTCATTGTGTGCGCCTTTCTGCTGCTCAAACGGCTTTCGGCTGAGCGCGGGGATGCCGCGCCAATTGATGATATTGATACAATCGAAGTCCGCGATGGTGCCCAACTGTTTTGGATCAAACATGTCGAAGTCGATTGGATCGAAGCTGCGGGAAATTATGTCGAGCTTCGCGGTGCTTGCGGCACCAGGCTCGTCCGCCGGACCTTGTCAGACATAGAGACAGAGCTTGCACCATACGGATTTGTTAGAGTTCACCGATCACGGCTTGTCCGCAAAGCCGCGATTTCGAAGATAGAAACGCGGCAAAGTGGTGACTTTGACATCATGTTGAGATCGGGCGAGAGCATTAGTGGAAGTCGGCGTTATCGTTCGTCTCTTTGAACCTGCTGTTTTGCCGCAAACCCCGTTTCAATTGACAACGCATCTCTCCTACGGCAGCTTTGCTTCACCTTTGAAGAAGGGGGAGAAAGAAAATGAATAGTCCGATACTGGCACCTGCTGCGGTGTTGGTGCTTTGGTCGCTCATCATGTTGTTTTGGGTGGCTGGATCACGCGCTGCCGCGTCCAAGAAATTGAACAAGGCCGATTTGGTTAATCTGCCCAAAGTAGGCGGACGGGGTCAAGATTTGGATCCGCTTTTGGAGCCAAGCGCCGCCTGGAAATCGCATAATTATACGCACCTGATGGAGCAGCCGACGATCTTTTACGCGACCGTTGGCATCCTGGCGTTGACGGGGCAAGGCGAAGGCCTGAACCTGATGCTTGCTTGGGGCTATACTGGCATCCGGATCGTTCACAGCATCTGGCAATCGACCGTCAATACTTTGCCGATCCGCTTCGGCCTCTTCTTGCTGTCTACACTTTGTCTTCTGGCCATGGCGATCCACGCCGTGATCGCCACACTGTAAGGATCAAGCCTATGTCTCTCGAACTTTTGAAGCCCGTTGTCGCTCTTGTCGCGTGGACCATGATCATGTGGATTTGGATGTATATCACCCGCATCCCCGCCATGCAGGCCGCCAAGATTGACATGAATCCAGCAACCTACACGAAGGAAGAGCTGAAAAAGCTGCCTCTCAAGGTGCAGTGGAAAGCGGATAACTATAACCATTTGTTGGAACAGCCGCCAATCTTTTACGCAGTGTGCATTGTGCTGGCGATGGCGGGGGTTGCTGGCGGCATCAACCTGACGCTTGCTTGGGCCTATGTTGCGTTGCGAGTGGCGCACAGCCTGTGGCAAGTCACGATGAACATTGTGCCTGTGCGTTTCATGCTGTTTGCTGTCTCGTCGCTCGTGCTGATGGCACTGATCTTCAACGCGGCAATGCTGCTGTTTTAACATAGTATTGTCCCATAGTTATTGATAACGCCTCGCAGGAATAAATTCTTGCGAGGCTGATTCGCGTGACTCTTGATCAATTGCCGCTTCATCAAAATGCGACCATTTCCTCCAT
>DLOX01000181.1:0-5516 GCA_002478575.1 Sphingomonadales bacterium UBA7473
TTCAAACTGCTGCGGCATCCAAGCACCGGGCGTGCTATCGACCAGCTCCATCGCCCGTTCGATGGCACCCTTCATGCCCTTTTCACGCGGCGTCAGATCAAAGGTCGCGCCATAAGCGAGCATCAAGCGGCGACGTTCGATGCTCATGCTTTCGGGCATCACGAGGACCAAGCGGTATCCCTTCACCGCTGCGACCATCGCAAGGCCAATGCCCGTGTTACCAGATGTCGGTTCGATGATCGTGCCACCGGGCTTCAACGCGCCAGACTTTTCGGCATCTTCGATCATGGCCAGGCCAATGCGATCCTTGATCGACCCACCGGGGTTGGACCGTTCGGATTTAATCCACACTTCGGAGCCTGAAAAAAGCCGCGCCATGCGAATGTGCGGGGTGTTGCCGATCGTCTCGAGCAGGCTGGCATATTTCATGGCGTAGCGTCCTTATAGTGCGGTTCAAAGGTGCGGGCATTGCGCAATTCGGGGAAGAGTCGCGCCCAAAGGCCTGTGATGAAAATAGCCCCTGCCCCGCCAAAAACAACTGCGCCCACAGGCCCGAGCAAAGCCGCGGCGATGCCCGATTGCAATTCGCCCAATTCATTGGAGGCAGAGATGGCAAGGCCAGAGACACTGCTCACTCGGCCGCGCATTGCATCAGGCGTGTTCAATTGCACCAAGGAGCTGCGCACATAGACGGAGAGCATGTCCGCCGCGCCCAACAGGATGAGCATCGCGATGGACAGCAGGAAGATTTTGGACAGGCCAAAGACGATGGTCGCAGCACCAAAGACCACGACTGCCCAAAGCATCTTCGCGCCGACATTGGTTTTGAGCGGCCGAAAACTGAGCCAAATCGCAACAACCGCTGCCCCTACTGCAGGAGCCGCGCGGAGTTGCCCCAAACCTTCCGGACCCACCATCAAAATGTCGCGGGCAAAAACCGGAAGCAGCGCTGTCGCTCCTGCCAACAGCACGGCAAACAGATCCAGCGTTATGGCGCCCAGCAAGAAGCGTTCGTTCCACGTATAGCGCAGCCCATCGATCATCTGCCGCACAGGATGCGCCTTGCCTTTGAGTTCCGGCGGATAGACAGGCTTCACGAACCAGAGCGCAAAGCTGGCCAACACGAGCAAAGCCGCCCCCGCCCAGTAAGGGCTGGATGGCGTTCCGGCATAGAGAAAGCCCGCCGCTGCAGGACCGATGACCGATGCACTTTGCCAAGCGATAGAGCCCATCGCGATGGCACGAGGAAGCACTTCGGCAGGCACGACATTGGGGGCAATCGTGCTCATCGCAGGCCCGACAAAGACACGCGCCACACCATGAAGGGCGGCCAAAGTGAACAAGAAAGGCAAGTTGAGAGTGTCGCTCCACGTCGCCCAAGCCAGCGTCAGCGCCACCAGCATATCGATCATATTGGCCGTGCAAGCGACCATCCGCCGTTCAAATCGATCCGCCACCCACCCAGCAACGGGCGTCAGCAAGAAAAGCGGAATGAACTGCACCAGCCCCAAAAGGCCAAGCTGAAACGCCGCATCCTTGGGCTTCATCCCATAATCCGACCGAGCGACATCATAGACTTGCCAGCCGATGATCACGACAATCGCCATAGTCGCCATCACCGCCATGAACCGGCTGATCCAATAAAGCCGATAATCCCGATAATAGAAGGGGGAGGCTGGGCTAGTGAAGAGCGCCGTGATGCTATTCGTCATGCAAGCTCAGTCAGATCAAGCGCCTGAAGCATGGCGAGGCGTGCGGCGCGGATCGTGTCCCAGAGCGCCGGATTGGCCAAGTCTGCAGGATCAATCGCTTCTGGCCAATGCGCCTCCACGATGCCCGCCATCGTATCGAGCTTGGCCTCATCCACCAAGAAGCGCGGATCGACGGTCGCTGGATCGCATACCACCCGCAGGCGAAGGCAAGCGGGGCCACCGCCATTGGCCATGGATTGGCGCACGTCGACGGGGATCAGCTGACGGATCGGGCCATTGCCGGCAATCATCGCCTGCAGCCAAGTCCAAACGCGATCATTGTCCTGCGCCTCCGTGGGCAGGATCAGCGCCATTTCGCCCGTTGGCAGTGTCGCCAATTGGGCGTTAAACAAGTAGGACTGGATCGCATCGGCAAGGCTGACGCTTGCAGCTGGCACTTCAACAATTTCGACCATCGGAAGCAATGTGCGCAGATCGCGGTAGAAAGAATCTTTATCGGCAAAGGCCTGTTCGTGAGTGAACAGCACCCGTTCATTGGCGACAGCAACCACATCATTGTGAAAAGCGCCTGCCGCAATCGCTTCTTCAGACTGCAGCACCATCAAAGCGCGTGACGCGCCATGGATGCGGGCAACGGCCTTGGAGGCTTCGATATGCTGGCGCGCCGGGAAAGGCCCGCCGGTGCGGCCATAGACGAAGACCTCAACCCCTGCCTCTCCATGCGCTGCGCAGAGACGCATATGATTGGCAGCACCTTCATCGCCAAAAGGCGCAGGCACAGGGCCGTGAACCGCGAAAGAGTCACTCGCAAAGGCGAGCCTGAGCTGAGCCAACGTTCCCTGCCATTCATGGCTGCGGTGCGGCATGGTAACAAGGTTCGCAACCGTCAGATGGCATTTGCCATCGGCCGTATCGGGCGCAGGCGAAACCGTCGCTGCATTGGCCGCCCACATCGATGAAGCCGAAAGCGCATTGGCGAGAAGCCCCGGTTCTGCCTGCTCGGCGCTTGTCCCCAGACCATGAAGCCAAGCCCCATCCGGCCGATCGTGCGGCATGAACACGCCTTGGGTGAGGCCCAGCCGCAGATTGGCGCGCATCTTTTCAATCCCCTGCAAAGCCGCCGCCCGCGGTTGAGAGGTGCCGCCTGCATTTTTGGCAGAGGCCAAATTGCCAAGGCTGAGCCCTGCATAATTATGGCTGGGGCCAATGAGGCCATCGAAGTTGATTTCGGTCAGGGGCATGATGGACTTTTCCAGACTTAATTCACGCGAAGACGCGAAGACGCGAAGACGCGAAGACGCGAAGGAGGAAATGTTGGCGAACGCAATTGGGCGGCAATTCAATATGGGAACGAATTTCATAAAAACCCTTCGCGTCTTCGCGTCTTCGCGCGACTCTAAATCAATCACCACCGCGCCACATGCGTCACGCGATCACCGACCCCAATGCCCAAGGCCGACGCGCAATCGGGTGAGATTGAAATCCCGGCTTCCTTATATGTGATGATCCCATAAGCCGATCTGAACCCACTAAGATGCCCCGTCGCGACCAGCGCCTTTTCGCCCTCGACATCTTCGATTGATACCACATCGGAATCCATCGCGTCGCGAACGCTCATGATCTGATCGGTTTTGACCGTCATCGTGGGGCCGCCATCGAAAATATCGACATATTTTTCCCAAGCGAACCCTTCATTCTCCAGCATCCGCATCGCCGCGCGTCCCGTTGGGTGCGGTACGCCAATGACGGCACGAGCGCTTTCGGGAAGCATCGCGATATAGACGGGATGTTTGGGCATAAGATCGGCAATGAATTGATTGCCCTTCTTCGCATTAAACTCGTCCGCATCTTGGAAGTTCATGCCGAAGAAGCGGCCCGCAACGCCATCCCAAAACGGCGATCCGCCGGCTTCATCGATGACACCGCGCAGTTCCGCCAAACATTTGTCGGCAAAGCGGGCGCGGTGATTGCGGATGAAAAGATAACGGCTGCGGGCAATCAGAAGCCCCAGGCCCCCCGCCCGTTCGCCGGGATGCAGGAACAAGCCACCAACTTCGCTGGACCCTTCCAGATCCGTCGAAAGCGACAGCATCTCGGCGCGGAAGGTGCGGTCTAACTCTTCACTATGCTGAGTGAGAACGCCAACGCGGTAGGAATAGAAGGGCCATTTCTGGCCGACTTGGCTGAAAATCTGGCAGGTACCGCGCACTTCGCCGGTCGCCGTATTTTCGAGCACGAAAACAAACAGATCATTGGCAATGACATCTTCGGTGCGGGCCAGCGCCGCATCCGATTTCTCTAGTTTTGCGAGCAAGGCAGGGCGATCCGGCGGCAAATTGGTAAAGCCTCCGCCGGTGCGCTTTGCCATTTCATAGATGGGCTGAAGATCGTCAGTCGTCGCGGGGCGGATGATGAAGGTCATAGTCCACCCTTCGCCGCCAAGCGCAGCAAGGTCAAGGTGGAGAGCTTCGCGCGCTCGGCCAAACTGTCCGTGATCAGAAACTCGTCCGACGAATGGATGGAGCCGCCACGGGGCCCCATAGTATCGACAACTGGCACGCCGCAGGCCGCGATATTATTCCCGTCGCAAACGCCGCCGGTGGATTTCCACGCAATGGGGATGCCCAGTTCTGCGCCGCAATCTCTCACCAATCCGAACAGCTTTTCAGCCTGAGCACCAAGCGGCTTGGGCGGGCGATTGAAGCCACCATGGACATGAGCATGGACATCATGGTCTTTTTCGACACCCGCAACCGCCACGCGGATGGCTTCAATGGCATGGGTCATGTCCTCCGGCGTCATCGGGCGGAGGTTGATCCGCAGGATCGCGAGATCAGGCACGATGTTATTCGGCCCGCCGCCATCGATCCGCGCGGGGTTGACCTTCAGGCCGGGAGCTTTGGCTGCGTTGAGGCGCAGCGCCAAATCGGCCGCTGCAATCAGGGCATTGCGGCCATCCTCTGGATTGCGGCCTGCATGGGCGGCCTTGCCATGAAGGGTGATCGAGAAATTGCCGCTGCCCGGCCGCGCGCCTGCCAGCGTTCCATCGGGCAAAGCAGGCTCATAGGTGAGTGCGGCGGTCTTGCCCTTCGCCAGTTCTGCAATCAGCCGGGCAGAGGCTTGGCTGCCGGTTTCCTCGTCCGAATTGATCAGCACATCATAGCCAATCTTGTCGCGATCCGGCGATGCTTCGAGCGCGGTCAAGGCAGCCAAGATCACCGAGATGCCGGCCTTCATATCGGCGGTTCCGGGGCCATTCAGCACGCCGGGTTCGAGCCATTGAAGCGTCTGAAACGGATGATCGACGCCAAAGACCGTATCCATATGGCCGGTAAGCAACACTTGCACCGGGGCCTGAGGCCGAACGCTTAAGTGCAAATGCGCGCCGCGTTCGATGCTGTTGACCCGGCCCTGCGCATCGACGCTTTCGACGGGATCCGGCGCGACGAGGCGGACATCCCCGGGAAGTGCCGCAAAGCCGTCGGCCAGCATTCCAGCCACTTGCTTCAGGCCTGCAAGGTTCGCTGTCCCGCTGTTCACCGCTGCCCATCGCTCTATCTGTGGGAGCATTGGCGCATCAGCGGCATGATCAAGGACGGAATATTCGGTTGAGGTTGGGCTAGCCATCCAAGCTCTATAGCGTGCGACGAGCCGTTCGACAAAGGCGTTGCCACTGCCTTCGTTTTTCTATATTTCAATATTTATTGAAACTTTGGAAACGACTCGCATGAAGCTTTCGCCTGCCATCCAATCCTTCGTTCTGCATTTTGGGGAAATGGGAAGCCGCTGGGGCATCAACCGCAC
>DLOX01000181.1:5546-15605 GCA_002478575.1 Sphingomonadales bacterium UBA7473
ACCGTGGGGCAGATTTATGCGCTTCTGTTTGTCTCTGATCGTGCGCTTAACGCCGATGATTTGGTCGATGCGCTTGGCCTCTCGCGCGGCAGCGTGTCCATGGGCTTGAAGGAGCTGCAAAGCTGGAACCTTGTGCGCATGCACCACCGGCCGGGCGAGCGGCGCGAATATTTTGACACGCCTGAAGATGTCTGGGCGATCATGCGGACGCTGGTGGAAGAGCGCAAGAAGCGCGAGATTGACCCGACCCTCACCGTCTTGCGCGAACTTCTCATGCAAACGCCAACCAATGATGGCGATGCCCATGCGCAAACTCGCATGGCGGCGATGCATGATCAGATTGAGCTTCTGACATCCTGGTATGCTGATATCCAAAAGCTGGAGACGGAGCGGCTGGTGCAGCTGCTCTCGCTCGGTTCTCGCATCGCCAAGGCCTTGGAATTTAAAGACAAACTCTTCGCCATCCCCGGCGGAAAGGCTAAAGCCACATGAGCGAGCTTGATCCCTTCATCTTGGCGCGCATTCAATTTGCGGCCAATATCAGCTTTCACATCCTCTTCCCTACGATCACTATTGCGCTTGGCTGGGCTCTGTTGGCCTTCAAGCTCGCCTTCAACCGCACCGGCAATGAAGCGTGGATGGATGCCTATCGTTTCTGGGTGAAGGTGTTCGCGCTGTCCTTTGCGCTGGGTGTGGTCAGCGGCATTACGATGAGCTTTCAATTCGGCACCAACTGGCCGGGCTTCATGGAAAAGGTCGGCAATATCGCGGGGCCGTTGCTGGCTTATGAGGTGCTGACCGCTTTCTTCTTGGAGGCTGTTTTCCTTGGCATCATGCTCTTCGGGTTTCGCCGCGTGCCCAATTGGGTGCATACGTTGGCGACCGTGCTGGTCGCAGGTGGCACCACCTTGTCCGCCTTTTGGATCATCGCGCTCAACAGCTGGATGCATACGCCTGCGGGCTTTGAAATCCGCGATGGCGTGGTGCATGCAACCGATTGGTTCGCGATCATCTTCAACCCTTCGCTGCCATACCGCCTGACCCATATGCTGCTGGCGAGCGGATTGACGGTCGCATTCCTCATCGCCGGGATCAGCGCCTATCGCTGGCTGCGCGGCGATCAGGCAGACAGCGTCCGCAAGGCCCTGAAGGCGAGCATCATTGCTGCGGCAGCACTCATCCCTGTCCAGATATTCGTGGGCGACCTGCATGGCCTCAACACGCTGGAGCATCAGCCTGCCAAGGTCGCCGCGATGGAGGCCAATTGGGAAACACGCCCCGCTGTGCCGTTGGTGCTCTTCGCGATCCCCGATGAAAAGGCGCGGACCAACCATGCAGAGATCAGCATCCCTTATGGCGCGAGCCTGATCCTGAAGCATGAGGCGCAAGGTGTGGTGCCGGGCCTCAATGATTTTGAAGGCAAGCACCCGCCCGTCGCGCCCGTTTTCTGGGGGTTCCGGGTTATGGTGGGCACGGGCATGCTTATGCTGCTGGCCTCTTGGGCCGCCTGCTGGTTCATCTGGCGACGCGGGGTGGCTGGCATGCCAACGCTTCTGTTGCGTGGCCTTGTTGCGATGAGCTTCTCCGGCTGGCTCGCAACGCTTGCGGGCTGGTATGTGACCGAGATTGGGCGTCAGCCTTGGCTGGTGACAGGCGTGCTTTCCACCAAAGATGCGCTGGGGCCAGTGCCTGCGGGCATGGTCGCGTCGACGCTAGCAATGTATCTGATGGTCTACGCGATCCTGCTTGCGGCCTATGTGGCCGTGATTGTGCAGCTGGCACGCAAAGGCGGAGCTACGCCTCAATCGAAGCCGATGTTTCCTGTGCCGGGGCTGATCGAGCCCAGCGGAGCAGCGGCATGACCCCCTTCATTGATCCCTTCTGGCTCCCCGTCATCTTTGCGGGGCTTATGGGCCTTTCAATCCTGCTCTATGTCATCCTAGACGGCTATGATCTGGGCGTTGGCATCCTCACCGCGTTTGAGCCGACTGAGGACCGCGACTTGATGGTCGCTTCCATCGGCCCCTTTTGGGATGCGAATGAGACATGGCTGGTGCTGGGCATCGGCTTGCTACTCGTCGCTTTCCCGATGGCTCATGGGATGATCCTGACGCAACTTTATCTGCCTGTTACCTTCATGCTGCTGGGGCTCATCGCAAGAGGGGTGGCCTTTGAGTTTCGGGCGAAAGCCGAACCCGATTGGAAGCCGCTTTGGGATCGCGTCTTTTTCGGCGGATCGCTGCTGTCTGCGCTGACCCAAGGCTATATCTTGGGCGCCTATATCTTGAGCTTTGATCAGTCTTTCGCTGCCGTGCTGTTCTGCTTGCTTGCCGCCCTTGGCCTCACTGCGGGTTACGTTTTCGTTGGCGCTTGCTGGCTGATCTACAAGACCGAAGGCAAGCTGCAACGCCAAGCGGTCGCGTGGGCGCGGAAAAGCCTTTGGATCACTGCCGCAGGCATGGCGATTGTCTCCGTCGCGACTCCGCTCCTGTCAGATCGCATCTTTGACCGCTGGTTTGGCCTGCCAGCGATTATCGCCTTGCTCCCTATCCCGATGTTTTCAGCCATCATTGTGATTGGCCTTGCGATCTTCCTGGCGCGGCCCGTCCGCGATGATGATGCCCTGTCTTGGGTGCCCTTGGCAGCCGCTGGAACACTCTTCGCGCTCGGCTTTATTGGCATCGCCTATAGCTTTTACCCCTATGTCGTGCCGGACAAGCTGACGATCTGGGAAGCGGCCTCCAGCCCGGAGGCACTATCGATCATCCTTATCGGAGCCTTGTTCGTTTTGCCTGTGATCTTGGGCTATTCGATCCTGTCCCACTGGATTTTCCGCGGCAAAGCGAGGCCGTTGAGCTACTACTGAACATTGCCAAAGCGAGTGCCTTTCGCCATAGGGGCGGCGCGATTCACTCCTCCCCGGGAAGTCGTTTGCATTTCTAATGAACGAGGGGTTTCTCATGACTGACACCACCACCCGCGCTGGCCTTCAGGTTGCGTCTGTCCTTGCGGACTTTGTTGAAAGCCGCGCTTTGGCGGGGACGGGAATCGCAGCGGATGCGCTGTGGGCTGGCTTGGCCAAGCTGCTCGCTGATTTTGCCCCGCGCAACAAAGCCCTTCTCGCCAAGCGCGATGACTTGCAGGCTCAGATCGATGCTTGGCATTTGGCGCGCAAAGGCCAACCGCATGATGCCGCTGCCTATGAAGCCTTCCTGCGGGAGATTGGCTATTTGGTCGAAGAGCCTGCGCCGTTCACGATCACGACAAGCAATGTCGACGCTGAAATCGCGACCATGGCGGGGCCGCAACTGGTTGTGCCGTCGCTCAATGACCGCTTCGTCCTGAACGCGGCCAATGCGCGCTGGGGCAGCCTTTATGATGCCTTTTATGGCACAGACACGCTGGATGCCCCAGCGGCCAAGCCCGGTGGATATGACAAGGATCGTGGCGCAGCGGTTGTCGCACGCGTTCGTCAATTCCTCAATGAAACGCTCCCCGGTTGGGAAGGCGCTGTTTCGGGCGGCGATCATCCGGCGTTGGTTGCTCGCAAGGATGGTGGCTTGCTGTTCCGCAACAATGGCCTGCACGTTGAAATTGTGATTGACCCCGCAAGCCCTGTTGGCGCGGACGATCCGCTGGGCATATCCGATGTGGTGTTGGAAGCGGCGCTGACCGCGATCATCGATCTTGAGGATTCAGTCGCAGCGGTTGACGCTGAGGATAAGACCGCAGCCTATTCCAATTGGCTTGGCCTGATGCGCGGCGATTTGGTCGCGAGCTTTGACAAAGGCGGGCGAACCATGACCCGCGCTTTGGAAGGGGATCGGGTTTGGGGGGATCTTACGCTCCACGGCCGCAGCTTGATGTTTGTTCGCAATGTCGGCCATTTGATGACCAACCCTGCGGTCCATTTGCCCGACGGGTCGGAAGCGCCTGAAGGCATTCTTGACGCGCTGTTCACCGCTCTCTGCGCAACGCATGATCTGAAGGGCCTCGGCACTCATCGCAACAGCCGCACGGGCAGCATTTATATCGTGAAACCCAAACAGCATGGGCCAGAGGAATGTGCCTTCACCAATGATCTGTTTGACGCGGTGGAAGATATTCTCGGTTTGCCGCGCGACACGATGAAGGTGGGCGTGATGGATGAGGAGCGGCGCACCTCTGCCAATCTCGCAGCGTGCATCCATGCCGTGAAGGGCCGGATTGTGTTCATCAACACGGGCTTCCTCGATCGCACGGGGGACGAAATTCACACCTCCATGCAGGCCGGCGCGATGCTTCCCAAAGCAGCGATCAAGGCCTGCGATTGGATCGCCGCTTATGAAGCGCGCAATGTGCAGATTGGCCTTGCTTGCGGTCTTTCTGGCAAAGCACAGATTGGCAAAGGCATGTGGGCCGCGCCGGACATGATGGGCGATATGATGGTGCAGAAGATCGGCCATCCCAAATCCGGCGCGAACACGGCTTGGGTGCCTTCGCCGACCGCCGCGACGCTCCACGCCATCCACTATCATCAAGTTGATGTCTTTGCACGGCAAGGCGAATTGGCCAGCCAGCCGACGCCCGGCCTTGCGCCGCTCCTCACCATCCCACTTGCCGCACCCGGCACCAATTGGTCGGCGGACGAAGTGCAGGCAGAGCTTGAGAATAATGCTCAAGGCATCCTCGGCTATGTTGTCCGCTGGATCGATCAGGGGATTGGATGCTCCAAGGTGCCCGACATCAACGACATCGGCCTGATGGAAGATCGCGCAACGCTTCGCATTTCATCCCAACATATGGCGAATTGGCTTTTGCATGGAGTGTGCAGCGAAGCGCAAGTCGATGCCGCACTCACTAAAATGGCGGCGAAGGTTGATGCGCAGAATGCTGGTGATGCGCTGTACGAAAAGCTGACGCCCGATGGTATTGCTTACAAGGCTGCTCGCGCCTTGGTGTTTGAAGGCGTGGTGCAGCCGAGTGGCTACACGGAGCCATTGCTGCATAAGTTCCGGCAGGTGAAGAAAGCGCAGGGTTGAAGCGCAAGGCCCTTTGGCTAACGCTGGTGGCGCTGATCGCTGGCGCAGGTGCAGGGGCCTTCGTTTTTCGAAACCAGATTGAGGGAGCGGTCGAGACTCGCGTCGAGGCCGCGCGCGCCAGCCGTTTTTCGAAGGCAGCGTTTGGCGCTTGGCTTGCGGCATCACCCAAGGACGCAAAGAGTTACGCCGCTTTCTCCGCCTATTTGCGGTCGGAAATGGTCGGGGACGTTGTGCCGCTGTGGCAGTTAACGCGATCTGATGCCTCACCGCGTCCGCTTTGCCCACGCATGGCCTTCATCATTCCGCCGAAGAAGCAATGGCCAAACATCGTGCCCGTTTTGCGCCTGATCAAAGCGGAGATCATTCCGGTGCTTGGCCCTTTGGAAGTCCGGTCCGCCTTTCGAACGCCTGAGTTTAATCAATGTATCAATGGCGCATCGCAAAGTCAGCATTTGACCTTTTCGGGGATTGATCTGATTGCGACCGAAACTGAAGACAATCGCGCCTTGTTTGAGAAACTTTGCGCGCTGCATCGCGACATTGGCCCGCGCACGAATTTCGGTCTCGGCGCTTATTTCGACCCAACCAAACCCGGCCGCAACAAAGACGCGCGCTTCCATGTCGATACCGCAGGCTATCGCAGTTGGGGCTTTAGCAAGAAGGCGGGGAGCAGCGGCTGCAAGTTGTTGGCAGAGTGAACCCAACCGCCCTTTGCACTTGCCTTGCCACCTGATACGCTTCCTCCAAAAGAGGAGAGAGCAATGGATTTGAGCGGGCGAGTGGCGCTGGTCACGGGGGCGTCGAAGGGGATTGGCAAAGCGACGGCGCAGGCTTTGGCCGCCGCTGGGGCTTCTGTGATCGCAACCGATTTGGACGCCCCGCATGCGCTTGCTGAGGAGATTGGCGGCGGGGCAATGTCCCTCGATGTGACCAATGAGCAGGATTGGATCGGCGCGATGGCGGCGGTCGAGTCGGAAGCAGGCGGCCTCGACATATTGGTCAACAATGCCGGTCTCTTCTTGATGAAGCCTGTTACTGAAACGACGCTGGAAGATTGGCGCAAGCTCCATGCCGTCAATGTCGAAGGCGTGTTTCTGGGGTGCAAACATGCCATCCCCTTGATCGCCAAACGCGCGCAGCAATGGGCGGGTGGCGGATCGATCATCAACCTGTCTTCGGTGGCGGGGATGGTCGGGTCGGCCTTGGTGAGCAGCTATAATGCCTCGAAAGGCGCGGTGCGGCTCTTTACCAAGGGCGTCGCCATGGAAGTCGCGCCGCTTAAAATCCGCGTCAATTCGGTCCACCCCGGCATCATCGAAACCGACATGGGCAATGATCTCGTCCAGCGCTTTTCCGGCGCAATGGGGGCAGGCGACAATGAAACCCGCTCAGCGCTGTCAGAGCGCCACGCGCTTGGCCATTTCGGGGTGCCATCAAACATCGCAGACGCCGTGACCTTCCTAGCCTCTGACAAAGCCGCCTTCATGACGGGGACGGAAATGGTTGTTGATGGCGGCTGGACCGCGACTTAGTTGGGTGACAATGAGCAAACACGACCAGCTCCTTGAGCGATATTGGGGCATCGCTGATGACCACAAGAACGGTTATCGCATCCCAATATTATGGCATTTGGCCTTTCGGCGCAATGCGGAGGCCATGCTCATGCTGAGCCAAGAGCTTGAGGAAGGAGGGCGCTTCTCGAGCAACTTTAGTCAGCAGGGATTGGCATATCGAGCTTATCGGGGCGGCAGCGCAACAGCTGCCCAGAATTTGGCGATGGATGGATTCAACCGCAACGACCTCCAAAGATATCGCCATTGGCTTCGGAAGGCCGCTCAGCTTGGTGACGCCGAGGCGGCGCGCGAGCTAAAACGCTTCGAAATTCGGCTGCCCCATCCATCCGCGGCAAACATCGGTCGAAAACGCCCATATTATCGAAAAGAGCTCCTGTGACCGCTCTTTATGACAGCATAGGCCTGAACTATACCGATCTGCGAAAGCCCGATCCCCGGATAGCAGCCGCTGTCCTTGAGGCTTTGGGCCCTGCGCGGACCGTCATCAACATTGGCGCTGGCACAGGATCTTATGAACCCACGGATCGCCGGGTGACGGCTGTGGAGCCCTCCATCGAAATGATCCGCAAGCGCAAGCCCGATGCGGCGCCTGCGGTCCAAGCCTCGGCCGACGCGCTGCCTTTTGCGGACAAGGCCTTTGACGCCGCCATGGCGGTCCTCACCATTCACCATTGGCCGGACATAGCGGCGGGCTTGCGCGAAGTAAGGCGCGTGACAAAGGGGCGGATTGTGCTGCTGACTTACGATCCAGCGCATCGGCCTTGGCTGACCGACTATCTGCCGGAGCTTGCTGCGCTTGACGAGGCGCAAATGCCCAAGATGTCTGACTATCAGGCTTGGCTAGGGCCAGTGCAGGTCACGCCCATCCCGGTGCCGCATGATTGCAGCGATGGGTTCCTCTATGCCTATTGGAAGCGGCCGCAGGCCTATCTCGATCCGCATTTCCGGTCCGGCAGTTCCTCCTTCTGGGCGCTGGGCGATGTCACGCCGCAACTGGATCGATTGGCTCAAGATTTGGAAACAGGCGAATGGCATCGCCGCTACGCCGACATATTGGCGAGGGATGATTATGATGCAGGCTATCGATTGGTCGTGTCTGAGAGGTAGACGCCACCCCATGGGGCGTTAGAAAGACTAGAAACAGGAGAGTCAGCATGTCCGATAGCTTGGTCAGCACAGCACCCCAAACCCCCTGGGATGTGAGCGACATCCGTCTCTACACCGAAGACAGTTGGCGAGAGCCTTTTGCGAAGCTGCGCCAGAATATGCCCGTCAGTTACCGCGCCGACAGCCCCTATGGCGGCTATTGGTCAGTCGTCACCCATGACCTGGTCCAAGAGGTGGAGATTAAGCCGGAGCTTTATTCATCCTCTTATGAACTGGGCAACATCACTATTGCCGATGCGGTTGGTGGATCGGAATTCCCGAACTTCATCGCCATGGATGCGCCGCGCCATACCGAGCAGCGCAAGGTCGTGCAGCCGGCCTTCAACCCCAGCCAGATGGCGCTGCGCGAGGTGGAAGTCCGACAGCGGACCAAGGACCTTTTCGATGCGCTTCCCGTTGGCGAGACCTTTGATTGGGTGGAGCAAGTCTCCATTCCCCTCACCATTGGCATGCTTTGTATCTTGTTCGATTTCCCATGGGAGGAACGGCATGACCTGAAGCGCTGGTCCGATATGGCAAGCAATGTTTCGCCCGAGACCGCCAATGAGGACTATCATCTCCGCTTTCACGAACAGATGGGCCAGATGCTAATGCGGTTTGACGCATTGCTTGAGGCGAAGCGCGCCCTGCCGCCGTCGGATGATCTGATGTCCCGGATGATCCATAGCGAAGCCATGGGCAATCTGACGCCGATTGAGCGGATCGCGAATATCGCGCTGTTGATCGTGGGCGGCAATGACACGACCCGCAATTCGATGAGCGGCTTTGTCGAAGCCATAAGCCTTTATCCCGATCAACTCGCTTTGCTCCGCGCTGATCCCTCACTCATCCCCAATGCCGCGCAGGAAATCATCCGTTGGCAAAGCCCTGTCACGCATATGCGCCGCACCTGCACGGCTGATGTCGAGCTTGGCGGTCAGAAACTCGCCAAGGGCGATAAGGTTGTGATGTGGTATATCTCAGCCAATCGCGATGAGGCGATCTTCCCCGATGCGGAGCGGTTCGATGTGAAGCGCGACAACGCCCGGCGGCATATTGGCTTTGGCCATGGCGTTCACCGCTGCGTCGGGGCGCGGCTTGCTGAAATTCAATTGGCGACGCTGATTGGAGAGATTGTCGAGCGCAAGCTGGATATCGAAATGGTCGCACCGCCCACACGGCTCGGCAGTCCCTTCCTCCATGGCTTTACAGCGATGCCAGTGCGGATCAAAGCCAGCTAAACGAAGCGATGGGATGAGGGGGAAAATCAGATGATGAACACGCTGCCAATTGAGAGCGACTTGAGCGTTTATGATTGGATCGCCGAGCATGCCCGGCGCTTCCCCGATAAGATCGCGACCATCGATATGCACAGCGGCCGCCGCCACAGCTATGCCCAGATGAATGATCGTGTTGCCGGGATTGCAGGGCATCTGAAGGGCATTGGAATCGCTAAAGGCGATCGGGTGGCCACTCTGTCGATGAACTCATCTGACATGTTGGATATTCAATTTGCCTGCTGGCGGATTGGCGCTTGCTATACGCCGCTCAATTTCCGGCTGACCGCGCATGAATTGGCCTTCATGGTCAATGATAGCGGTGCCAAAGCTTTCTTCTACGATCTGGACTTGGCCGCCGTTATTCCTTCGCTTCAGGAAAAGACGGAGGTCGCCCATTGGATCACCATGGATGCGATGGGCGGGCCAAGCGATCTGGAATCCATCATCGCAACTGCCCAGCCCGTTTATGATTTCTGCCCGCAGTCGGAAAGCGATCTGTGCATGATCATGTATTCATCGGGCACGACGGGCACCCCGAAAGGCGTCATGTTCAATCATGGCCAGTTCCATTATATGATTGCGGGCGTGGCCGCCCCCGGAAGCTGTTCCAACGCGATGGTCGGGCTGGTGATGATGCCGCTCTTCCACATCGGCGGCTTGATGGCCTTTACGTTGATCGCTCTTTCTTTCTGCGGCACCGCGATCATCGTGCGGACCTTTGAACCCGGCAATCTGCTGAGCATATTTGATGACCCGGATTTGGGCGTGACCCATTTCCTTGGCGTACCGGCGCTCTACAACGCCATGCAAGCGCATCCCAATTTCATGGCGACGGATTTCTCTCGGGTGGTCGCGGCAAGCTGTGGCGCGGAAAGCGTGCCGGAAAGTTTGCTCCGCGCCTGGTATGATCGCGGCGTCATCCTGCAAGAAGGCTTTGGCATGACCGAGACTTGTGCGGGCTGCCTCTCGCTCGACAAGCGGGACATTCCCCACAAAATTGGCTCGGCGGGCAAACCCAATCTTCATTGCCAAGCCTAT
>DLOX01000029.1:0-430 GCA_002478575.1 Sphingomonadales bacterium UBA7473
AATGGCGAATGGTATGATGATATTGCCGCTCGGCTCAAAAGCTGGATGGCCGATACCGCGCAAGAACGAGGCGATCGCTTGGTGATCATGCATGGCATTTCAGCGCGAGTGTTGCGCGGGCTTCAACGTGGCCTTCCCGTCGATCCGCGCTGGGGCGCTCCTATCGCCGAGAGTCTGCCACAAGGGACCCTGTCCATGGTCGGCTATGATAGCGAAGAAAAGATCATCCATTTGGGTGGAGGTGGAGAGCGGGCGTGAAGTCCAAAGGCGAGTACTCGTCATTGCGAGCGACGCGAAGCAATCCAGACTGGCGGGCGTTGGCTCTGGATTGCCGCGTCGCGGTGCTCCTCGCAACGACAGGATTAGCCATGCCTGCCATCGCGCGTGACTCGCTTGGGATCTACCAAAGCTGGGGCGCTTTTCGCGATAG
>DLOX01000029.1:482-2698 GCA_002478575.1 Sphingomonadales bacterium UBA7473
CCGAGCCGTTGTTACGCCATTGCCGAGCCGGAGGAAGCAACCGGCGCAGGGGCCTTTGCCACCGTCAGTTGGTGGCCCGACAAGAATATTCGCGGGCAATTCCACGCAAGGCTCTCGAGCAAAATCCGACCAACAAGCAGCGTCTATCTAGATGCCGGAGGGCGGCGCTGGCGCTTAACCAAAGGCGAGCGGGAGGCGTGGAGCCCATCGGGCAAGCATGACAGTTTCATCCTCGCCAAGCTGCGCTCTGCAGGCTCCTTCGTAATCAGCGTCGAATCCGGCGGAGAGCGCACCTACCGCGATTATTATACCCTGCGCGGGGCCCCCAGCGCCTTTGATGCAGCCGCCTTGGGATGCGCCAAGGGGCGTTAACGCCCAATGCTGGCCTTTTCGCGGCTTTGTCGCTATGGCCCCAACCATGCAAATTCCCGGCCATATTGATCCTGTTCCCACCACCCGTGCGCCTGTGCTGCGTGAAGATGGGCGAGTGGATCTGGTGGGTCTCTCCAAAGACCAGATCAAGGCAGAGCTTTTGAACGCGGGCCTCGACGCCAAGCAATCCAAGCTCCGCGCCAAGCAGATTTGGCATTGGGTTTATAATCGCGGCGTGACGGATTTTGTCGCGATGACCGATATTGCGAAGGCGCAACATCCCTGGCTCGATCAGCATTTCGTGATTGGGCGGCCTGAAGTGGTCGAGGCGCAAGTCTCAACCGATGGCACGCGCAAATGGCTGCTGCGCTCTCCCGATGCGCAAGATTATGAGATGGTGTTCATCCCCGATGCGGATCGGGGGACGCTTTGTGTATCAAGCCAAGTTGGTTGCACCTTGAATTGCCGTTTCTGCCACACAGGCACGATGCGGCTGGTGCGCAATCTGACGCCGGGGGAAATTGTCGGCCAAGTGATGCTGGCCCGGGATTCACTAGGCGAGTGGCCATCGGCGCAGGATGGCCGGATGCTGACCAATATCGTGATGATGGGGATGGGCGAGCCGCTTTATAATTTTGACGCGGTCCGCGATGCGTTGAAGATCGTGATGGATGGCGATGGGCTGGCCCTTTCCAAACGGCGGATCACGCTCAGCACATCAGGCGTGGTGCCGATGATGGAGCGGGCCGGCAAAGAAATTGGTGTGAACTTGGCGGTATCGCTTCATGCCGTCACCAAGGAAATCCGCGATGAGATTGTGCCGCTCAACCGCAAATATGGCATTGAAGAGCTTCTTCAGGCCTGCGCCGATTATCCCGGCGCGAATAATGCCCGGCGGATTACATTCGAATATGTGATGCTGCGCGACAAGAATGACAGCGATGAAGACGCCCGCGAACTGGTGCGCCTGCTCCGCAAATATAAGCTGCCCGCCAAGGTGAACCTGATCCCCTTCAACCCCTGGCCCGGCGCGCCTTATGACACGTCTACGCCCGAACGGGTGAAGGCCTTTTCGACGATCGTGTTCGAAGCCGGCATTTCAGCCCCTGTGAGAACGCCCCGGGGCCGCGATATTGATGCGGCTTGTGGTCAGCTCAAGACAAGCAGCGAGCGGAAGAGCAGGGCGGAGCTGGATCGGCTGGCCGAGGAAAAGCAAGCGGCTTTGGGGTGAGCTTTGCCTAAGCCGACGATTCGCCAAGCCCTGTTCCCAAAGGATTGCCCAGCGATCATCGATATTTGGCGCGAGTATATTGCGAGCCCCAGCGTCGACCTCAGCTTTCAAGACAATGAAGCTGAATTTGCGCAGCTCTCAACAAAATATGCTCCGCCTATGGGCTGCATCCTGTTGGCCGAGCTTGACCAAGAGCTTATCGGTTGCATCGGCTTCCGCAAAATCAGCCCCACTATCTGCGAGATGAAGAAGCTCTACGTTCGTCCCAAGGGAAGAGGTCTGGGCTTGGGCAGGTTGCTGGCGACGCAATTGATCCGCACCGCAAGGGACGCTGGATATCAAGAGATGCGGCTCGACGTGCTAGCTAAGTTTGAACAAGCACAAAAGCTCTACGCTGAACTCGGTTTCACGGCCGCAGAACCCGTCGTCTTCAACCCCATCCCTGACACCAAGTTTTTGGGGTTGAAGCTGACAGACAGGCTCTAGAGCCTCAACCCTTCTTCAAATGCCGCCGCCCCAACAGTTCTGCGATTTGCACAGCGTTCAGAGCAGCCCCCTTGCGCAAGTTATCCGACACACACCACAGCGTCAGGCCGTTCTCCACCGTCGGGTC
>DLOX01000169.1:0-8960 GCA_002478575.1 Sphingomonadales bacterium UBA7473
GTGAAGCGGTTTATGAGGTGGGGCCGGGACCCGGTGGATTAACCCGCGCCTTGCTTCGCGCAGGTGCTAAAGTGACAGCGGTTGAGCGTGATCGAAGGTGCCTGCCAGCTCTTGCAGAACTCGACGAGGCTTTTCCGGGCCAGCTGACGGTCCGGGAAGAAGATGCGCTTGGCGTCGATCTGGCGGATGTCTTGCCTGAGGGAGGGCATATTCTGTCCAACTTGCCCTATAACATCGGCACGGCTTTGCTGGTTCAATGGTTGGAAGCGCCAGTTTGGCCGCCGCGTTGGAAGAGCCTGACCCTTATGTTCCAACGCGAAGTGGCGGATCGGATTGTCGCCCCATCGGGAAGTGATGCCTTTGGAAGGCTCGCAGTTTTGGCGCAGTGGCGGACACATGCGAAGCTCGCGATGCCAGTTCATCGATCGGCCTTCACTCCCCCGCCGAAGGTTATGTCTGCGGTTGTCCATATCACGCCCGCAGAGCAGCCAGAGGGCATCAACCCCGCGATGCTGTCCCGCATTACAGCTGCGGCCTTTGGCCAGCGGCGCAAGATGCTGCGGCAAAGCTTGAAAGCGGTGCAGGGCGCCGTTGAGGCTTTGGTTGAGGTGGACATCGATCCCGCGCGGCGAGCGGAGACACTGTCAGTGGACGAGTTTCTGAAGTTGGCGCGGGTGCTGAGTTAGCTCAACAGCGACAACATATGGGCCGTGTCATTATAGGGGCGGATCTCAGTGACTTTTCCATCCGTCACCGTCAATGTCGTGCAATAGAAGTTGCGATACACATCACCCTTGGACGTTCGGCCATTGGCTTCATATTCAATCGCAACCGCCTGACCATCTGCAATCACGCGACTGGCGTCGACCGAAAAGCCGCTTTCATCAAATTTACCGAACAGATCTTCGATGATCCGCTGCAAAGCTTCACGGGCGGGCCAGATGTGACCGCGGCCAAGTTTGGCTTGTGTCATGCCCAGTTGAAAATGCCACAGCGCATCGTCGCTCATCATGGCGTGACAGGTGTCGACATCGCCCGCCCAGAGCGCGTTCATGAAGGCTAGGCCAATCTCTTTGGCATCGATCATGCACTGATCCTTTGGCGAAGTTCAGTCTTCAGGATTTTACCCCCGGCATTGCGCGGCAATTCGGTGATGAAGGACACGGCTTTTGGAACCTTATAGCCCGCCAACTGCTCTTTGCAGGCAGAGATGACGGCCTCCGCGCTCACTTCGCGCCCATTGGATAGCACCACAAAGGCGTGAAGGCTTTCGCCCCATTCTTTGCTGGGCTCTCCAACCACTGCGGCTTCTCGAACGCCGGGCACAGTCGCAATGATCGTCTCAATCTCCTTGGGATAGACATTCATCCCTCCAGTGATGACCATATCCTTCTTGCGATCAACGATGGTGATATAGCCATCTGCGTCTCGCACCGCCATGTCGCCGACAGTCACCCAACCATCAATGATGGTTTCTGCCGTCGCAGTGGGCCGGTTCCAATAGCCGTTGAACAAGGTGGGGCCTTGGCAGAATAGCTCCCCTGGCGTTCCCGGCGCGGCGATGCTGCCATCGCTTAGTCTAAGTTCCACCTCCATATGGGGGAAGGGGAGGCCAACACTTCCCGGCTTGTCGAGGAGGCGAGAAGGCGCAATGTTGGTGACGATCCCACCTTCGGTGGAGCCATAAGTCTCATTCAAAAGGCCTGCCCCAAAATGCTCGATGGCCGCTTCCTTCATCGCTTGGGGGAGGGCCGCAGCGTTAGAAATGATCGTGCGGAGCGCATGATCGCGGTGCTTTGCAAGAGTTGCCCCTGGCAGATCGAAAATCCGCGCAAAATGGGTAGGCACCATGAAGATGCCGCTCACATCCTTCTGACCAATTCGAGAGAGGATCGCTTCTGGGTCTTGCGAACCAAAGAGCGTTGTCGTCCCGCCGAAATGAAGCGCCGCACAGGCAAAAACAAATCCCGCGCCGTGGCACATTGGCGAGAGCGCGAGGAAACTATCCTCCGCTCCGAAGCAGCGATACTCTGCTGCCATCGAAGCGAAGGTCAGAGCACGGGAGCGATGAGAGAGGAGAACGCCTTTTGGCTGCCCCGTCGTGCCTGATGTGTAAGCCAAGGCAAAGGGTGCTTCTTCGCTGACTGTTGAATGAAAAGGCGCATCGGACATTTTTGCCAATGCAGCCTCATAGGGCTCGCCCAACCAAAGGACCGGAAGATCGCGTTCCCAATCCGGATCGATGGAGGGTTCGCATGAGGGGTGGGCAATGATGAGGGCAGGAGTACAATCGTCCAAAATGCCTTTCAATTCCGCCTGAGTGAGGCGTGGATTGAGGGTTGCAACAATCACGCCCAGATCAGACAGCCCTGCGACGATTTCAACATAAGGCAAGCAATTCGGGGAAATGAGCGCAACGCGGTCACCTTCGGACAAGCCATAGCCTTGGCCAAGTGCCGCAACTTGATTGATCCGGCGCACCAGCTGCCCATAGGAGAGGCTTCGCTCACCAAGGACCAGCGCATTGCGATTGGGGTTGCGTCCAGCGGCACAGCGGATGCCGCGTCCGATGGTCATGGCTTGATAGCCATCAGGCCGCATGCGCAACGCCCATCCGTGCCGCCATTTTGGGGAAGATGCGAAGGGCATTGCCGCGCATCACTTTATCATAAGCCGCTTCACGCAAGCCATGGGCCTTCATTTCTTCGATACCGCGTGCTGGATGAATGACTGGCCAATCGGTGCCCCACAACACTTTGTCTGCGCCATAGCTGTTCATATAATGGATCAGAGATGCAGGGAGATGCTTTGGCGCGTAGGCGTCCAAACCAATGAAGACGCGCTCATGTTTCCAAGCCATGGCGATCATCTCGTCGGCCCAAGGCGTTCCGACATGAATGCCAATGAGGGTGAGTTCAGGAAAATCAATCGCGACCTGATCTAGCAAGATCGGCCGCGCGACCGAAGGCAAGCGCACATCCTTTTGATAGATTAGATTTTGCCCAACCTGCAGCATGTAGGGCAAATCAAGTTCGCAGCATTTGGCGTAAATGGGATACCAGCGCGCATGATCGGGCGGCAGGCGGAACCAATGGGGGTAGGCATGCACACCGACAAAACCCAGCTCTGCCGCGCGTTCCAAATCACGAAGCTGCTCCATCCCGCGAGATGGATCGGCCCCCGCCAATCCTGAGAAGCGAGTCGGATGACGATCACACCAGCGGGCAACGGTCTCATAGGGGATTTCGAAGCTGCCTTTCCAGTTTCGGTCTCCGGCGCGAACAGCGATCAGGAGACTATGGTCGACGCCAGCCTCATCCATCAATCGCACATAATCATCGGCGTCGACGCCTTCGCGCATCCAATCCGGCATGCGGACCTGATCCATGAAATCTGCATCAAAGCCCGTTTGTCCGTTCGCAATCTCCTGCGGACCAAACAGGTTGACGACAATGTCGATGGCCTTCGTCAAATCGCCTTCCCCTCATCGAGCTTTTCTTCGTGTAGCATCATGATAATAAGTTCACAAGTGTGAACATAGAGAATATCTATCTGAACAAAGCTTGACAAGCGAAGCTGGTTGTGATCATCTTCCGGCAAAAGCGGGTGAACTGGATTTGGCAGCCCGCGCCACCGGGGAGACTGACCATGACGCGTTCGACATTCCGCCCTGCTTTCAAAATTCTTTTGGCGGCAAGCATTTCTACATTCGGGGCCAATGCGGCTTTTGCGCAGGAAGCGGCTGAAGAGGCAGACAACAGCGAAATCATCGTAACTGCGCAGCGCAAATCTGAGTCGGTTCAAGATGTTCCGATCTCAATTACGGCCTTGACCGGTGACGCGCTGCAAAAGGCAGGCATTCAAGACACGGAAAATCTCGTGACGTTGACTCCGGGGCTTTTGGTGCAACGCTCAGTGGTCGGTAAGATCAGCATTCGCGGCGTTGGCAATGAGAATTACACGATCGCGGGTGACCCTGGTGTCGCGGTTCACAATGACGGCATCTACGTCGCTCGCGCCGCGGCAGGCCTGTTCGACCTTTATGACGTCAACCGCGTTGAAGTGCTGCGCGGTCCACAAGGCACGCTCTATGGCCGGAATGCGACCGGCGGCGTGATCAATGTGATCCCGAACACCCCAAGCGACGAATATGAAGGCAGCGTGACGGCGGAATATGGCAATTATGACGCTTTCCGCGTGACCGGGATGATCAATGCGGCCGTGTCACCAACCTTTGGCATCCGTATCGCAGCGCTCAGCAATAATCGCGATGGCTTCACTCGCAATACCAATGCCGGAGCCGCGGCGCGGGGCTTTGGAGATTTGGACAATAAGGATGTGTTTGCGATCCGCGCGCAGGCTGCCTCTTTGGGTGGCGGGCCTTTCAAAGCGCGACTGGCGTTCGAGTATATGAACGACAATAGCAATTTGCCGGCCTACAAATATTTGAACCGCCCCAATGCGCTTCCAACGTCCGATTTCGGCGGAGGAGCAGCGGCATTCACAAAACCCAACCTACGCGTCGTCAACCAAGCGTTTGAAACCAATATCCCGGGCTATACGCGGGGCGTAGGCGGAGACAGCGACGTCTTCAAAACCACGCAAGGCAGCCTTGCGCTCCACATGAGCTATGATTTCGGCAGCGTGACTTTGTCTTCGATCAGCGGATATCGTCGGACCAAATTCAACTGGCTGAACGATGGCGATGGAGCTGACACATTCTACGTCAATTACATCCAGCAGGATTCATCAAAGCAATATAGCCAGGAAATCCAATTGAGCGGCGGTGGCGATACGCTCGACTGGATCGTCGGCGGCTTCTATTTCCGTGAAACGGGCTCAAGCTTTATCGCGCTTCCTTTCACATTCGGCGCAAATCTTCCTTTCTACATCGCCATCGATGGCACAGCGAAGACCAAGGCGCTGGCCGGTTTTGGTGAGTTGAACTGGAAAGCAACGGACCGTCTGAAGGTCACGCTTGGTGCGCGATACAGCGATGAGAAGCGCGAAGCGGCTTATGTCTATGATATCAATTTCGGAACGCTTTTCCGTCGCACGCCGAACGATAGCGACAAGTTCAACGCCTTCACGCCGCGCCTTGTCGTCAATTATGAAGCGACCGACGATATCAATGTCTACGCGTCCGCCACGCGCGGGTTCAAATCAGGCGGCTTCAACTTGCTTGCGGTTCAACCGGGCTTCTCGCCAGAGAAAGTCTGGTCCTATGAACTCGGATTCAAATCCAAATTCGGCGGCGGCAAAGGCACGTTCAACGCGAACGTCTTTTATGCTGACTATAAGGATATTCAGGTCGGTCAGATCGTCAATCTGTCGTCGGTCTTGACCAACGCGGCGGCAGCAACGCTGAAGGGCGCGGAAGTTGAACTCAATTACCGTCCTATCCCTGCGCTCGATATCGGAGCAACACTTGCTTATCTCGATGCGAAATATGACACATTCTGCACCGGCGATCCAACCAAGCCCAATTATGGCACAGCAACCGCACCTGCGGGACAGCCAAGAACGCCAGATGCTGGTTGCACAGCCGCCAATCCAATCGATCTTGGCGGCAACCGTTTCCCCCGCGCGCCAGAGCTGACCTTGTCAGGCACGATTGGCTATACCGCTGATCTTGGTGACAGTGGCAGCCTAGGCTTGCGGGCCGACGCGCGCTATCAATCGAAGACCTTCTTCACGCAGTTTAATCGTCCTGAAATTTCGCAAAAGGCCTATACGATTGTGAACAGCCGGATCACCTGGACATCAGCCAGCGAGAAATTCACGATTGGGGCCTATGTGAATAATCTCTTTGATAAGACCTATTTCTCAGAAGTGCTCGAATCAGGCGCCTTCAACCCGCAGCTCGTGGCTCAGGCCTATGTTGCGCCACCCCGGACTTACGGGATCACAGCGGGTGTGAAATTCTAATGCCCTATTTCACGCTCAGCGATGGAGTGCCGCTTTGGTATGATGTGAAGGGGGAGGGCAAGCCGCTTGTCCTCCTTCAGGGGCTTCAATTTCCGGCTGGCTATTTCTGGCAGAAGAATATCGATGCGCTGGCCGCTAATAGTCGCGTGATCATGGTCGATCTGCGCGGGCAGGGGCTTTCAGGTAAGCCCAATGGCGATCACACAGTTTCGAAGAACGCTGCCGATCTCGCTGAGTTTTTGACGGCGCTTGATATCCAGGATGCACTCTTGTTCGGTGTAGCCTTTGGCGGGATCGTCGCACTGAAATATATGCAGGAACAAGACACGAGCCGTTTGCGCGCGCTTGGCCTGTGCGAAATGTCTCCGCGTGTCATGTCTGCGCCCGATTGGGAACATCCGACCTTCGGCGATTTTCCGGAAGAAGCTGCGCTCAACTATGGAGCAGGCGTGCGGGCGGATCGTTCGATCCTCGATGGCTTTTTGCACGCGGCTTTTGCTGAGCCTATTGATCCGCACCTGATGGCCGAAATGAAAACGCAAATGTATCTGACGCCCACTGAAACAGTGGCGGCGATTATCGATGATATGGTGAAGCCCGACTATCGGGAGTTCCTCCCTTCTATCACTTTGCCAACGGTGCTTGTTTATGGCCGCGGCAATAATCCGGTGATGCCCGGACGGGTCGGTGCATGGATGGCGGACCGGATGTCCAATGCGGAATTGGTCGAGCTCGATGGCGGTGGCCATACGATTTTCTGGGAAGACCCAGCAGCATTTAACGCAGCGCTCAATGCCTTTGCGACGAAGGTATAAGCCATGGACCCAAGCTTTCTCACGCTGAAGACAGGAGCCAACTCAAGCCAATGGGCTGAGCTTGCTGGAACGATGCGCGGCGCTGTTTTGGCGTCTGGTGAGAAAGCCGCCGTCAAGCCGCTTGAAGAAGGCTCTGCTCATAGCGGCCTTGTGATCATTCGCTTCGCTTTCGCGGATGATCTGGACGCGTTTTGGAATTCGGAGGCCGCAAAGGCGCTGGCATCCGCTGACCCAAACCTGATTGCGCTGGCTTGCGCAGGTCTTCCCTATGAGGGTTGGCCCGGCAATTTCGTGCCAACCATCGCGACAGTGGATGTGCCCGAAAGCGATAGCCCACGCACCTTCATGGTGATTGAAGGCACGGGCACTGATCAAGATCGGATGGATGCCTATCGCGATCAGATCCTCCCGATGATGCGGGATCGCGGGTCATATTATGTGGCGTTTGAGCTGGGCGGGAGTGTCCGCGTTTTGGCAGGCACCTGGGATGAAGGCATTTTCGCCATCTCGCGCTGGCCCAGCAAAGCGCTGGCCGAAGACTTTTGGTACAGCGATCATTATCAGGGCCATTGTATTCCCCTGCGTACAGGCGTTGGCCGCTTTGATGTTCAGATCATTGAGGGCATTGCAGGTTAGCTTGTTTCAAGTCGCCCCCGCTCGTCCCGAGCGCGGTCGAGGGATCTTTGGCATGTCTCGACTTCGCTCGACACGAACGGTCCTTTTATTCGGTCTAAACTCAGTCTAGGCACAGCGGATGACGCAAGACCTAGTCAAATCCGCCGCACGGGCCATGGAGATTTTGGAGCTGTTTGCGGTGGAGCGCCGTCGGCTCAATTCCGCCTTTCTTGCAACGCGCCTCGGGTATCCCAAATCCAGCCTCAGTGTTCTTCTAAAAAGCCTTGTGGCTCAAGGCTATTTGGCGACAGGCGGGGATGATCAGGATTACTTCCCAACGATGAAGCTGGCGCGTCTTGGTGAATGGGTTCCCGCGGCCTTGCTGGGCTCGCAAGCTTTGATCCCCTTGCTTGAGCGGCTCCGCGATGAAACCAGCGAAACTGTGACGCTCACCATTGCGTCTGACTTCCAGATGCGTGTGGTTCATACGCTCGTTGGAACGCACCCCATCGCCTTTCAGGTGGAGGACGGAGTCAGCTTTCCAATGGTCGGTTCCGCCATTGGCTCCATGTATTTGGCGACCCAGACCGAGGCAGCCGTAAAGGCTCGGCTCGCCGCTTGGGCCAAACTTCATCCCGACAAGCTAGGCATGTTGCCTGAGGTTGAAACAGCCATCGCGCACGCCCGCACCGATGGTGCAATAGCGGTCTATGACAGCGTCGTGCCTGATGCGGGAGCAATTGCCGTTCCTATTCGTCGCCATTCCGATGGTGAAGTCATGGTTGTTGCGCTAGCGGGCCTCAATCACCGGATAAGGGCGCGGGAAGAAAAGCTGATTGGGGTCATGCACAGCATCTTTGATCGTTTGCCAGAGCTATGATCCGAAGGCTGACACCCGGGCAGTTGGTGATTGCCAGTCATAATCAAGGCAAGGTTCGTGAAATCCGCGATCTTCTCTCGCCCTATGGCGTTGAACCAGTTTCCGCAGGAGAGCTTGGCCTTCCTGAGCCTGAGGAAACGGGCACTACTTTTGCGGAGAACGCACTTCTGAAGGCACAGGCCAGCGCGGCGGGCTCCGGCCTCGTGGCGCTTGCCGACGACAGCGGGTTGATCGTCGATGCGTTGGGCGGAATGCCGGGCGTCTATACCGCCGATTGGGCTGAGCAGGCGACTTACGAAGGCGGTCCGGGGCGGGACTGGTATATGGCGATGGGCAAAGTCGAAGGGAAGTTGGTAGCGCTTGGTTCGGATGCTGCGCGGACGGCGCGCTTTGTCTGCACGCTCGCCATAGCGTGGCCAGACGGTCATCATCAGATTTACGAAGGCAAAGTGGAAGGCGAACTGACTTGGCCTCCGCGCGGCACGCTTGGCTTCGGTTATGATCCGGTCTTTGTGCCTCAAGGTCATCAACAGACGTTCGCTGAGCTCGATCCCGCTGCCAAACATGCCATGAGCCACCGTGCCGATGCTTTCGCCAAACTGGTGGCAGAGGCTTTGACTTGAAGGGCAGGGGCGTTAAACACCTCGTCACCCCGGACTTGATCCGGGGTCCATGCCTGAGAGTTTCATCCTGCTTATCTGCTGGAAATCGAGGCATGGATT
>DLOX01000169.1:9010-12395 GCA_002478575.1 Sphingomonadales bacterium UBA7473
TCCGGGTCGAGCCCGGAATGACGGCTTTGGTAGAGTAAGGGGCACGAATGGAACGCATCGCAATTGGCATCGCTGGTATTGCCGTCATTTTGGGCATTGCCGTTGCGCTATCGTCCAATCGCCGACACATCAGACTGCGCGTTGTGGGCGCGGCTTTTGCGCTTCAAGTGTTGATCGCGGTTCTCGCGCTTTATGTGCCCCAAGGCAAAGCCGCCATTGCTGCTATGTCCGCTGGCGTCTCCAACTTGCTTGGTTATGCGCAGCAAGGCGTTGGCCTTATCTTCGGTGATCTCAACAAACCGGAGATTGGCGGCAACAGCTTTGCTCTGTCCGGCCTCACAGTCATTATCTTCTTCGCGTCTTTGATCTCGGTGCTCTACTATTTGGGTATCATGCAACTGATCGTCCGTTGGCTCGGCGGCGCAATCCAAAAGATCACGGGCATTTCGAAGGTCGAAAGTTTGTGCGCCGCCGCCAACATCTTCGTCGGCCAAAGCGAAAGCCCATTGGTGATCCGTCCCTATTTGGCGGGGCTAACCCAAGCCCAGCTCTTTCTTGTCATGGCAACCGGCATGGCGGGTGTCGCAGGCACCATATTGGCCGCTTACGCTGCGATGGGCATCAAGATCGACTATTTGCTCGCGGCCAGCTTCATGTCCGCGCCCGGTGGCATTTTGATGGCGAAGATCATGATGCCTGATGATCCCAAGGATATTGGCATTGAACCGATCATCATGCCCGATGCGAGCCATGATGATGAAAAGCCTGCCAATGTGATTATGGCCGCGGCCCAAGGTGCGCAGACGGGTGTGAAGTTGGCGGTTGCTGTGGGGGCAATGGTGCTTGCTTTCGTCGGGCTTGTGGCGCTCGCCAATGGCATGCTGCAAGGCCTAGGCACTTTGTTCGGCTATGATGGGTGGAGTTTTCAGGCCTTTGTCGGCATGGCGTTCAAGCCGGTTATGGCGCTTCTGAATGTGCCTTGGAATGAAGCAGGTGTGGCGGGCGGATTGTTCGGCACAAAAGTCGTCCTGAATGAATTTGTGGCCTTCATTGAGCTTGGGAAGATGCAAGGCACGCTTTCCCCGATGACCGTGGCAATTGTCACTTTTGCGTTATGCGGCTTTGCCAACTTCAGCTCAATCGCGATCCAAATGGCAGTGACCGGCAGCTTGGCCCCCAACCAGCGGCCCATGATTGCCAGGCTTGGCATCAAGGCCTTGGTGGCTGGAAGCCTCGCCAACCTCATGAGCGCAGCGCTTGCGGGGCTTTTGCTGACCGTATGAGCTCCTATGAAGACGTGAGTTTCGAAGCCGCAGATGGTTTGCGCTTGGTCGGCATGGCGGCTGGGCCTTCCGATGGACCAGCGGTGCTTCTGGCGCACGGCGGTGGGCAAACCCATTGGGCATGGCGGAAGTCTGTTGATGCGCTCGCCGCTGCGGGCTTCCGCGCAACGGCCATTGATTTGCGGGGGCATGGCGGAAGTGACCGGTCTCCAACCGCTGATTATCATAACGAAGCCTTTGCTCGAGATATTTTGGCGGTTACCGACCAACTAACAGGGCCCGTTGCAATGGTGGGCGCGTCGCTGGGCGGAATTGCTGGTATGGTTGCAGAAGGCGTGCTGCGCCCGGGCAGCTTCAGCTCGCTTACGCTTGTCGACATCACCCCCAATCCCAATCAGGATGGCGTCGCGCGGATCAGAGGCTTCATGACCGCTCATATCGAAGAGGGGTTTGCCTCGCTCGAAGAGGCGGCGAATGCCATTGGCACCTACACTAAGAACCGCGACAAGCGTGCGCCAAGCGACAGCCTCGCTCGCTATCTCCGCCAAGGCGAAGATGGACGATATCGCTGGCATTGGGACCCCGCCTTCATTGCCAAGTTCAGCGGTGTTTATGGCGAAGAACAAGAGCAGATGATGGCGGCGGCTCAAAATCTAAAGCTTCCCGTCCATCTTATCCGCGGTGGATCAAGCGATCTGGTGACCGAACAGGATGCGCAGGATTTCCTTTCCCTCGTGCCCCACGCTCAGTTTACAGACATTAAAGGTGCGGGGCACATGGTTGTCGGCGATAGCAATGATGCCTTCAGCGCGGCGATTATCAGCTTTCTTCAGCATCAAGATCAAAGCGTCATCAGCGGGTAACAAGCCGGGCCTTCTATCCCGTTGCTCGCGCCTAAGCTTGCTGCCATAGGGCCATAAAATAAGGAGAAACGAAATGTTCAGTCACATCATGCTCGGTGCCAATGATCTTGAAGCGTCCAAGGCCTTTTACGATGCCACGCTTGGCGCGCTGGGGCACAAACCAGGTTTCATGGACCCCAAGGGCCGTGTATTCTGGATGACGCCAACGGGCATTTTCTCCATCTCTATTCCAATCGACGGTGAACCCGCGACCTGCGCCAATGGCGGCACAGTTGGTTTCGCTGCCGCATCGCCTGAAGAAGCGGACGCTTGGCATGCCGCTGGCTTGGCCAATGGCGGCGTATCGATTGAAGATGCACCTGGCGTGCGCGAAGGCGCTGGCATGAACCTTTATCTCGCCTATCTTCGCGATCCAGCCGGCAATAAAATCTGCGCCATGCATCGTCTGTAAATGACGATGGAAACTGTCTCGACCGCCTTGTCCCATGGTGGGGTGCAAGGCGTTTACAAGCATGTATCCAGCGCGACGGGGACGGAGATGACCTTCTCCGTCTTCGTGCCGCCGCATGCACCGGGCGCGAAACTGCCCGTCATCTGGTATTTGTCAGGCCTCACTTGCACTCATGCCAATGTGACCGACAAGGGCGAGTTTCGCGCGGCTTGTGCAGCATTGGGCCTCATTTTTGTAGCGCCAGATACCAGCCCGCGTGGCGAAGGCGTGCCTGACGATGCGGAAGCCGCTTGGGATTTCGGGCTCGGAGCAGGCTTTTACGTCAACGCAACGGAAGCGCCCTTCAGTCAGCATTATCATATGCGCAGTTATATCGAGGATGAGCTGCCTGCATTGATTGCTGAGCATTTCCCCGTCGATATGGATCGGCAAGGCATCACGGGCCACAGCATGGGCGGTCATGGTGCGCTGACAATCTCGCTGCGCAACCCCGGGCGGTTCCGGTCCACTTCGGCTTTCGCGCCGATTGTTTCTCCGTTGAACTGCCCTTGGGGTGACAAAGCGCTTAGCGGCTACATCGGATCAGATCGCGCAGATTGGCGGGACTATGACGCTTGCGCGTTGATCGACGATGGCGCGCGCTTGGCCGATCTCTTGGTCGATCAAGGTGAAGCCGATGGCTTTTTGGAAGCCCAGTTGAAAACGGAGCTACTGGTAGAGGCGTGCAACCGGGGAGGGCAGCCTGCAACCATCCGGATGCAGCCTGGCTATGATCATAGCTATTATTT
>DLOX01000239.1:0-8483 GCA_002478575.1 Sphingomonadales bacterium UBA7473
TCCCCTTCAGGGGAGGGGTCGGGGGTGGGGGCTGTCCAACAGTAGAGTGGATGACATTCCCCACCCCTTCCCCCTCCCCTGAAGGGGAGGGGCTTATACCCAACAACCGTCCAAACCTCCGCTCCATCACTTCACGCATCATCGCGAAGTCATCGCCGGGCGCGGTCTCTGCCTTTTTGATATTCCACTTGCGATATTGGTTTTTGATGAAGCCTTCTGGCCCAGCGACCACCATCGCGCCCAAGGCATTGGTGCCTTGAATATGGCTATTGTCATAAATTTCGATGCGGGCAGGGGGCTCGGCCAGTTCGAACAGTTCAGCGACTTCGCGGAGCAGCTTGGTTTGCGTGCTGCCTTCTGCCAGTCGCCTGTCCAAAGCTTCAGCGGCGTTGCGGGTTGCTTGCGCCACCAACCGCACCCGGTCGCCCCTCTGCGGCCGCGCGATGCTCACTTTGCCGCCTGCTTTTTCCGCAAGAGCTTCGGCAAGCAATTCGGCTTCTGGCAAATCTCGATCAAGCAGGATCGTTCGCGCAGGGGGAACTTCTTCATAAAATTGGGCGAGGAAGCTCATCATTACGTCTTCTTCGCTCAGGCCTTCGGTGTGCGTGGGGAAGAAAGCGCGATGCCCCCAATTCTGGCCTCCGCGAATGAAAAAGGCTTGGATGCCAATATGGCCTGACTTGGCGGCGAGCGCGAAGATATCAGCATTGCCCACGCCTTCCGCATTAATGGCTTGGGAGCCTTGGATGAAGGTCAGCGCCCGCAGTCGATCCCTAAGCAAAGCCGCACGCTCAAAATCAAGCGACTCCGCCGCGCCTTCCATTTGCGCCGCGAGCTTGGCTTGCACAGCTGTCGATTTGCCGCCCAAGAAGGCCTTGGCGTCGCTGACCAGCTCATCATAGGCTGCGTTTTCAATGCGCCCGACACAAGGCGCGGAGCAGCGCTTGATCTGATAGAGCAAGCAGGGCCGATCCCGATTGTTGAAGAAACTATCGGTGCAGCTTCTGAGCAAGAACAGCTTTTGCAGCGCATTGATCGTGGTGTTGACGCTCCCTGCGCTGGCGAACGGCCCATAATAATTGCCTTTGGCACGCCTTGCCCCACGATGCTTTTGAATGCGGGGGAAGGCATGATCGGATCGCAGCAAGATGAAGGGGAAGCTCTTATCGTCGCGCAGCAGCACATTATAGGCTGGCCGATAACGCTTGATCAGCTGCGCCTCCAGCAACAGTGCTTCAGCCTCACTATTGGTCGTGACAATCGTCATGCTGCGGGTTTGCGCGACCATCCGCTGCAAACGGCGCGGCAGCCGGTCCACTTGCGTATAATTGGTCACGCGATTGCGCAGCGCTTTCGCTTTGCCGACATAAAGCACATCGCCCCGCACATCCTGCATCCGATAGACGCCAGGTTTGTGCGGCAAGGTCTTCAGCACGTTGCGGATCGCAGCGACCCCGGCTTCAAGGTCAGGCAGCTCCCCACCGCGCACGGTATAAGTGGCGCGATCCTCGTGAAAGCGATCGGGAGATTGGGGCGTATCAGACATGGCGCTTAATTATGCGACGGCGCGATCCGTTTGACCATAGTCGCCAACGGTACCGGTACAGCCCCATTGGTATCAAACCATTCGGACTCAACGGCATAGCCAGCGCGGGTATAGAGCGGCATGCCTGCCATAGTCGCGGCCATTTCCAATTCTGAAAATCCATTGTCTCGCGCGGCTTGTTCAGCAGCATCGAGGATCATCGAACCTATGCCGCGGCGGATATGATCAGGATGCGTATACATCGCCCGGATGCGACCACGCTCCGTCGCTGGATCGAGCAGCCGTGCGCTTCGGCCTGCGCTGTGGTTTCCACCATAAAGCGTGGCGCGTTTGGACCAGCCTCCACACCCGGCCAGCGTCTCGCCCGACCAGACGGTGAAATAGGTCTGATCCTCGATCAGCAATGTATCGAGCCCCATCCCCGAGAAGGAGGCTTCAATCTGCTCGTCTGTCAGAAAGCCTTTCTGCAATTCGCGGATCGCAAGCGCCATCAAGTCACGGATGGCGGGGCAATCATCCATGGTGGCGAGGCGAATCAAGAGTTCAGGCGAAGCATTCGAAGCATCAGTCATAGCCGCTTCGCCTAGAATCAGTGCTTCGTTCAGGCAAGGTTTATCCCCCGTTTATCGGGCGTTCAGACTTGTCGAGAAAAAGTAAAATAAGTCGAAAAAAAGTGCTTTTCTGAACAAGTCTGTTGGCCAATGTTCAGCTTCAAAACGGCATAAACTCTTCATCGAACACAGAGTTTTTGAAGGAAGGGAACAGACGATGCGTAAGTTTATTTCTACACTCGCTGCCACTGCGATGATCTTGCCAATGATGGCTGCAACGCCTGCCCTGGCCAATGGCCGTGGTTATGATCGTGGCTATGAAGAGGGCTATTATGCCGCTCGCAATGAATATCGCGGTGATCGTTATGAGTCTCGCTATGATCGCGGTCCACGCGAATGGCGCGGTTCTGATGGCCGGACTTACTGCCGCAAGTCGGATGGTACAGTTGGTCTGATCATCGGTGGCGCCGGTGGTGCCTTGATCGGGCGCGCAGTTGACACACGCGGTGAACGGGCAACAGGCACAATCCTTGGTGCCGCAGCCGGTGCTTTGATCGGCAAGTCGCTCGCTTCAAAGCGTCGCTGCCGCTAACTTCTCCCAATGCCACCCCGTCATTCCGGGCTTGACCCGGAATCCATGCCTCACCGTTTCGTCCTGTTGGATGTCTGGAAAACGAGGCATGGACCCCGGATCAAGTCCGGGGTGACGGAAGTGGTTGGAAGGTTTTTATTCTAACTTAAACCCGCTCAATAATGATCGCAGGGGCCATGCCGCCCGCTGCACACATGGTGACCAGACCGCGCTTCAAATCGCGACGCTCCAGTTCATCAAGCACCGTTCCGATCAGGATCGAACCGGTTGCACCAATAGGATGGCCAAGGGCGCAAGCGCCGCCATTCACATTCACTTTATCACGATCAAGCTTCAGATCGCGGATGAATTTTTCAGCGACGACTGCAAAAGCCTCATTGATTTCCCAAAGATCAATATCATCTGGCGTCAGGCCAGCCTTCGCAAGCACCTTGTGCGCTGCAGGCACAGGCGCGTTGAGCATCAAGGTTGGGCAATCGCCAATATTGGCGAAGGCGACAATCTTGGCGCGGGGCTTCAGGCCATTTTTCTCGGCATAATCCTTTGACGCCAGCAGCACGGCCGCTGCGCCATCAACCACGCCAGAGCTATTGCCCGCATGGTGCACGCCCGACCAGTTGAGATCAGGATATTTCATTTGAATGAGCTTGCGGAAAGACATGCCGCCCAGATCAAAATCGGCAATGCCATCAAAGCTTGCCTTTAGGCCAGCAAGACCTTCCAGCGTCGTGTCTGGCCGTGGGAATTCTTCATGATCAAGCGCGACTGAACCATCGTCATTATACACGGTGACAAGCGACTTGGCGAAGCGACCTTCGGCAATTGCCGCTTTCGCCTTTTGCTGACTATCATAGCCAAGCGCATCGACGTCGGCACGCGTGATGCCTTCCATCGCGGCAATGGCGTCTCCGCATACGCCTTGGTGCGATTGCGGATGCTTCATCATCAGGCGCATGTTGCCAGAACCAATGCCCATCGGCTTGATGCCAGCGGCGGATTCTTCTGCGCCAATCGTCTGCGTGTAGCTCATCATCTCTGTGCCGCCACCGATGACCAGATCTTCCATGCCAGACATGATCGTGGCAGCGGCCAAGTTCACCGAAGTGATACCGCCGCCGCAGAAGCGATCCAGAGTCACGCCTGATGCTTTGATGTCATAGCCCGCGTCGAGTGCCGCCATGCGACCCAAATCGCCGCCTTGCTTGCCCTTTTGGGTGGAGGTGGACCAGATGATGTCATTCACTTCGTCGGTCTTCAGGTCATTGCGATCCTTCAGCGCCTTCAAAACGGTCGCGGCCAAATGCTGCGGATGAAGATGGGAAAGCGCCCCTTTGCCGGGCTTGCCAATGCCGCGCGGCGTGCGAACGGCGTCAATGATATAAGCGTCTGCCATGGGGATTTCCTCTGCCTAGTTTGGGATCAGTGACTCGCCTTTACGTTAACGGAAAGCAGATGCAAGGGGGATGTGGGCGGGGGGCTCGTCATTGCGGGCGAAGCTGTGCAATGCCTTTAATCACTTTTGGTCAAAGCGGCGTTAGTTGCAAGACCCAATCTCGTTGTGCGTCGGTGTCGGGAATTGGCAATCCGCGTGCGGCTTCAATTGCTGAAAGCGCATCGTTGGGACTTACTCCAGCGCTTATCAAAAAGGCAGCCGCAATGATCGAGGACCGCCCAATGCCAGCGCGGCAGTGAATGGCTATCGGCTTCCCAGCGCCAATGATGTCGACAGCAAAACGCATTACATCTTCAGTGTCGTTGGGAATGCCTCGGTCGGGAATGGGGAAAGAGGCGTACCGAATACCATTTTCTGAACAAAGCTTGGCTTCCATTTCCAGCCCAAGATCGTCGATTTCTTCTCGTTCTAGAAGGCTAACAACAATTCCAACACCAGAAAGCCTCCAATGCTTGATCTCGTCTTCCAGCCAATCGCCTGCCCGGGGGCGAGCCATAATTGCCAACTTCAGTGCTGATGGTGTGTCGATCCAATAGATGTTCGAAAGCATGATAAAGGCTAATCCATCTAGGGGTGTGGTGTAAGCCGAATAATTCTAGCAAAGCTTTTACCGTCGTCTCAGCTCGAAATGGCCATCCCTTGCATCCCGCAATCCCCAACCCCACCTTGAACCTTAACCACGCGTCCGCTAAGGGCGCTCGCTCATATCTTTTGTCGGTCAGGTTTCTGTTCCCATGTTTACGTTCCTCCTTGTCGTCCATGCTCTTATCGCCGCATCATTGGTGGGGGTGATCCTTATGCAGCGGTCAGAAGGCGGCGGCTTTGCTGGGGGCGGCAATCCGACGGGGCTGATCTCAGCGCGCGGCGCAGGCGATTTCTTGACGCGGGCAACGGCGATTTTGGCGACCGCGTTCATTTTGCTCTCAATTGGCTTGGCAGCGCTTGCGGCCGTTGATCGCGGACCGCGCGAACTGGATAAGACGCTGGATCGCACCGTTCCGACCGCGCCTAATTCAATCCCAACGATGCCCGGCGTGCCAATGGGCGGTGCCGCTGCTCCTGCTCCGACGGGCGCACCTGCCGCAGTTCCGCTCCAAGGCGCACCTGCGACGGAACCAACGCCAGCTGCTGCCGCGCCCAAGGCGGTTGAGAAGGCTGCGACCAAACCAGCTCCCAAACCCGAAGTGAAGCGCGAAGCGCCTGCCGCAGCACCGAAGGCGGCCGAAAAGGTTGCTTTGCCGCCAATCGTGCCTGCTACGCCCGCGACTGCGCCAGCGCCAGCAACCACCCCGCAACCATAATTATCCACGAGAAGTTCGAGTCACCCTCTTGCCATCTGGGCAAGGGTCGGCTTAAGCCTTTTCTCCCATGGCGCGGTTCATTTTCATCACCGGCGGCGTGGTCTCCTCGCTTGGCAAAGGTCTTATGGCAGCTTCCTTGGCTGCTCTCCTCCAAGCGCGTGGCTACAAGGTCCGCATTCGTAAATTCGATCCTTATTTGAATGTCGATCCGGGCACGATGTCGCCCTATCAGCATGGCGAAGTCTATGTGACGGATGACGGCGCAGAGACGGATCTTGATCTTGGCCATTATGAACGCTTTACCGGCGTTGCCGCGCGGCAATCGGATAACGTGACCTCTGGTCGCATCTATCAGGGGATCATCGCCAAGGAACGGCGCGGTGACTATCTGGGCGCGACAGTGCAGGTTATCCCGCATGTCACCAACGCCATCAAGGAATTTGCGCTGGCTGAAACCGATGGTCTGGACTTCGTATTGTGCGAAATTGGCGGCACCGTCGGCGATATCGAATCGCTGCCCTTCATTGAGGCGATCCGACAGTTGCGGAACGATCTGGGCCGCGATCAGACGATCTTCGTCCATGTCACTCTGGTGCCCTATATCGCCGCAGCAGGCGAGCTGAAGACCAAACCAACCCAGCATAGCGTGAAGGAACTCACAGCGCTTGGCGTGCAGCCTGATGTGCTGGTGTGCCGTTGTGAACATCCTTTGCCCGAAGGCGAACGCGCCAAGATCGCGGCTTTTTGCAACGTCCGTAAAGAGGCTGTGATCCCGGCGCTTGATGCCAAGAGCATCTATGAAGTGCCTCTGCAATATCATGGCGAAGGCCTAGATTTCGAAGTGCTGCGCGCCTTTGGTATTACGCCCAGCCTCGCCCCTGATCTGCGGCGTTGGCATGATATTGTGGACCGGCTGACCAACCCGGAAGGCGAAGTGAATATCGCTGTTGTTGGCAAATATGTTGGCCTTCAAGACGCGTATAAGTCGCTCAACGAGGCGCTCGTTCATGGTGGGATCGCCAACCGCGTGAAGGTCAATATCAACTGGATTGATGCTGAGCTGTTCGAAGGCGGGGATGCGGATATCGCGACCAAACTTGAACCAATGGATGCGATCCTTGTCCCCGGGGCCTTTGGCGAACGCGGTGCACAAGGCAAGATCGAGGCAATCCGCTTTGCCCGCGAACGCAATGTGCCTTATTTCGGCATATGCTTCGGCATGCAAATGGCCTGCGTTGAAGCAGCGCGCAATCAAGCGGGTATTGCAGGCGCTTCATCCACGGAATTTGGGGACACCAAAGAGCCTATCGTTGGTTTGATTACCGAATGGATGGGCGAAGAAGGCATTCAAAAGCGCGAAGCAGGCGGTGACCTTGGCGGCACAATGCGGCTGGGCGCTTATGATGCGAAGCTTGCGGGCAATAGCCATGTTTCTTCCATCTACGGCAGCAAAGACATCTCTGAACGCCATCGCCATCGTTATGAAGTCAATGTCGGATATCGCGATGCCTTGGAGCGGCAGGGGCTGGTCTTCAGCGGCATGTCTCCCGATGGTGAATTGCCAGAGATTGTTGAGCGGCCCGATCATCCTTGGTTCGTCGGCGTGCAATTCCATCCGGAACTGAAATCAAAGCCCTTTGATCCGCATCCCTTGTTCGCCAGCTTCATTGAAGCGGCGATGAAGCAAAGCCGCCTCGTTTGATCCTCGTGGCGTCATCCAGAAAGTGTTCCCATGACTGATGTAGGTTTCGCGAAGCCCTTTCCGACCATCGGCAAAAGCTTGGCTCTGATTGTCCTCTATTTCATCCTGCAGTTCGCGATGACTTTGGTTGTGATGACCGTCATGACCTTCGCGGATCCCGACGCGATGAAAGCGACGATGGAAAAGCAGACGGAGATTATGTCTGACCCGCAGGCGGCCATTGGTGTGGTTTGGGGCTTGGTCGCTGCGGGCCTTGCCATGCTCGCGATCATAGGCTGGAATCTGCGGGAACCAGCGCGCGCCATTCGGATTGGCTTGTTCGCGCCATCGCGACTGTCAGTTGCGGAAACGGCGCTGACGGCTTTCACGCTGTTGATCGGCGCATTTTTCTTCAACTGGGTTTACGCGACTTACATCGTCCCCGGCGTCGAATTGCAGGCCGAACTGCAGGCCATTTTGAAGGCGCTCGATACGTCCACCACGGGCTTGATCCTGAAAGTAATGGCCATTGCGATCCTGGCGCCCTTGATCGAAGAGCTGCTGTTTCGGGGCTATTTGCAAACCGCTTTGATGGACAAGATGAACCATCATGCGGCGATCTGGCTCGCGGCATTGATCTTCGCGATCATCCATTTGCAGCCAATGGCGATCCCCGGCCTGATGCTTTTGGGCGCGGCCTTTGGTTATATCTATCATCGCACCGGATCGCTGAAGACCTGCATTGTGCTGCATATGGTCAACAATGGTTTGGCCTTGGCAGTGGGTGGTTGAGCTGCACCTTCACTTTCAGGCTTCACATCTTCGCCTAACTGCGCTTCATTCCCCGACCAGATTTTCGAAAGGATGATCGATGGACGCGCAAACCCTTTCTGCCATGTTGCCTGCAGGATCTTTGTTCACGGCCTGCCGAGCTGATGAACTGAATGATCTGCTGACGCTTTCGACGCAGCAGGTGATGAAGAAGGGGCAGACTTTGCTCCTTCAAGGCGATCCCGGCGATGCGCTCATCATCCTGATCAAGGGCCAAGCGCGTGTGACTATGGTCGCAAGCAATGGGCGTGAGATCACGTTGGATTATGCCGATCCGGGATCAGTGCTTGGCGAAATTGCGGTGCTCGATGGGGGAGAGCGGACGGCGTCGGTCATCGCGATGACCGATGGTGGCTATTTGCGCCTCAGCCGAGCGGCCTTCGAAGCCTTTGTTGAGCGCCAGCCGGGCATGGCATGGCGGCTGATGAAGGGACTTGCTGCGCGCTTGCGGCAGACGAATGCGATGATTGAATCGGATCGCGCCTATGCGTCCGGCCCTCGGCTCGCGCGTTATATCCAACGCCTGAC
>DLOX01000239.1:8516-8741 GCA_002478575.1 Sphingomonadales bacterium UBA7473
ATCCGGGATAGCAAAGAAGGACGGTTGCGGCTCGATCTCAACCAGACCGAACTGGGTGCTTTTGCGGGCATGAGCCGCGAACATATCAACCGCCAGCTTTCGGCTTGGTCTGATTGCGGGATCATCGAACTGGATCATGGCCGCATCCGGATTTTGGACAGCGCGTTTCTGGCGGACATTGCTGCGACGGCGGATTGAGGGGCCCCCGTCATTCCGGGCTTGACC
>DLOX01000021.1 GCA_002478575.1 Sphingomonadales bacterium UBA7473
AGGATCTAGGCCATATTTCTTCATTTGAATCTTTGCGAGATTGTCTTCGTCGCTCACGGAATTCAGGGAGATGAAGCGCAGTGTCCAACCCAACTGCGCTAGCCCATGTGAAAACATCTGAATCGGTAGGCTGACCTGGGTCGCAAGTCCACCAAAGGCTCCTGAGGCCGAGAGCGAGGGTAGCACGACATTAAGGCGCATCGACGTTTCGCTGTTATCAGCAATTGGGACGAAAGTTTTTAGATTGAACTGAATCAATTCGTCGTCGAAGTAGCGGCTGCTCCGGCCGGTCAAGAGCGTTCGGACTGCTTGCTTGATTGACACGTAGAGATTTCCTTGGGCAATTAATGGGTTCGATAATGGTTAGGCGAGCCTAACGAAGCATCTCATGAGACTGTTTTCCATGCTGGAGCCGGTCAACATTCTCATCCATCTACGGTTTGCTCGTAGGGGGTTCTAATGGGAACTTGGCTTCAGTTCGTTCGGTGACAGCGGTCTTCGTCACCGCTTTAGCCTGCAGTGTTGCAAGGGACGAAATCCGCCGGACCCCCGGTGTGTGCAGGCGTTTTCGACACGATTGCGATAAATTTGGCAAGAGCATGGAACCTTCGTTCCTAGTGGAAGGGGAAAGATCCTTGGAGCAGGCTCGCAAAAAGAGCGGATGTCGCGATGGTCGCCAGAAGGACCATATCCAGTTTGAAATTAGACTCGGCAAGGTGGCGGAAGTAGACCCAAAAGCCCGTCAGAACGATGAGGTTAGCAAATCCAATGCCAACGATCATCCCGTGGATTTTCATCATGGTGAAGCCTGCCACAACCCCCGCAATCCTCAAGGCGCTGGCTGCCGCATTGAAAAACATCTGCGTACGCGACTCTCCCCGTGCGAGTAGCAAGGTCAGATAGCCCGAATAAACAAGCGCGATAGCGTTGGAAAGAGTCAGCGCGGCAACGTAGCTCCCAGCCGCATGATAGCGTTCGTCGTACAATGTTTGGATGATTGACTCGCTTGCAAGGGCGATCATGGCGGCTACCCCAACCGCCACAATCAGTACTCTCTTGCGCAACATGTACAGGACCACGGCTGTCCGGTCGGGGTTGGCTCGACCAGCTTCAGCGAGCGCTGGAAGCCCGACAGATCCTGTTATCTTCAGGGGAAGTTCGACCGCGATCGCTGCGATCGTGTATGCGATCGCGAGCACTCCAAACTCTGCAGGTGTAATGAGGCCCGCCTGGATTGCGCGTAGCCCCTCGCCGCCCAGAAAGGTGACAATGGTCGTCAGAAAGATCCACTTGCCGAAACTCGTGATCGAGCGGGCGGCTTCTATTTCAAACCTGAAGCGATGGCGATGGCCGCGGATCAGCAGGTGGCCGGCAAGCAGGGTGGCCATGCTCCCAACAATATTGCCAACTGCCAGAGCCCAGACAGATCGCCAGTAATAGGCAAGGATCACAAGCACCGCAATGCTGATGACCTGGCCCACCAATCCGACGACCGTTGGCCTCAGGAAATCTAGCTTGCGTTCAGCTGTGGCCATGCCGATCGACTGAAACCCCGTGATTGCGGCGGTTGCACTCAGCACCATGAGCAGGGGGAACAGGATCGGCTGATCGTAAATCAGCGATATAGGGTATGCCAGCAGACATCCGGCTAGCCAGAGACCCAGACCCCGGATCGCCTGGATTGTCCATGCCGTGTTGAGAAAATCAGGATCATCGCCCCTGGGATCGCGAATGACGGCCGGCTTCAGGCCAATATCGGAGAACATGGCAAGACCAACGAGAAACACAGTCGCCAGAGCCATCGTGCCAAAGGCCTCTGGAAAAAGCAGCCGGGTAAGAATGAGGTTTGAGCCGAACTGCAGCACGCGCTGTACGGCAAAGCCCGCCGTGATCCAGATGCCGGACTGCATCGCCCGCCCACCAAGCGTCTGGGCAGAGCGCAGGTCCCCAAGAGCGTGTTTGAGCTTTGCAATCATTAATCGTTCAATCGGGCTCTTGGCATCACGTTCGTAAAAAATGGGGGCGGTGTCATTGCAGCCATCGGGCAGGCCGGAAGATTGGAGGATGGCCAGCGTTTCGAGGATGTCGCTGTGCCGCTTGCCTGCATCGACCGAAAAAGTCTATGCGCACGCAGCTCCGATGCTCGTCGGATCATGACGCAGGCATAAATTGGCACAAGCTGACATCATTCATCCCCGAAAATCGGTAAGCCCGTCATGGTTCGGCTATGGCTGGCCGGCCATTTTGGGACTGCTTGCGCTCACCTTCCCGACCTGGCGTTACATCACAACCGAAAGCTGGTCGACCGAACAGGGATCACACAGCCCCTTGGTCCTGGCATCGGGTCTCTGGTTGCTGGTGCGCATGCTTTCGGCCTCGCGGAATATCCATGAGCGACCCGCGGCAGGGTGGGCGATGGCTGCAATTTTGCCGATGGCGATTGCCTTGATCCTGTTCCGGACGGCCGCCGTAATCGAGCTCGAAGTCTATGCCATGTATGCCGTGTTCGTCGCGGTTCTCTATGCCTTCATCGGATGGAGAGCGCTCGTAGCCTTGTGGTTCCCGCTGTTCTACCTCGCGTTTGCGGTACCGCTCCCGGACAGCCTCGTGGCAGCTCTTACCAATCCGCTCAAATTATGGATCAGCGACGCAGCAGTCACGATCCTCTACTGGGCAGGATATCCGATCGCCAGCTCAGGTGTGACGATCCAGATCGGCCAGTACCAATTGCTGGTAGCCGCAGCATGTGCCGGACTTAACTCTTTGATCACGCTCACCGCGCTGACATTGTTTTATGTCTATCTCAGCCACCGGGCCCAATGGCGATACATGGCTGCGCTCACGCTTGTTTCGGTACCGGTGGCGATTTTCTCCAACCTCGTCAGAGTCTTGATACTTGTCTTGCTGACCTTCCATGCGGGGGAGGCCGCAGCGCAAGGCTTTCTCCATTATTTTGCCGGGATGACCACATTCGCAACCGCGCTGGTCACGATCTACGCGGTTGACCGGGCAATCCTTGCCCTCTTGGCACTTGGCAGACCTATGGCAAACGCCGATCAGTCATGAGTCTCATCTGACCGTTCAAACGGCTTGAGCACAAAATAGATGTAGGCCATGACGCCCACTAGCAGCGCGACAGCAGGGATCGCGAAGCCTTCATTGCCAAGATAATTCGATATTCCGCACCCCGCCGCCGGCGGAAGGTAATGGATGAGCTTATCGCGCGGCTGCTCCTCCGAGGAGCGCTGCAAAAGAAGCACAGCAAGTCCCGCGAACACCGCGACAGTGACCCAATCGTAGACAGTTTCCAATTTTGGAATCCCCGTTAGCCCCAACAGCCGCTATCCGACCCACTTGCATCCCCTGTTGAAAGCAGCAATGGGACGCATGGAGAATGGAGGGCCTAAGTGAAACGCACTAAGACTTCAAGGCTGGCACTGCTGGTTATCGGCTTCGTTGGCCTCCAGGCCTGCGGAGGGGAACCTACCGGACAGGTGATAGCCGTGGTCAATGGCGAGGAAATCACCCAGGCAGAACTCAATGCCGAGATCTCTGGCCTTTCTGTGCCTCCAACCGGCGACAAGGAAGAAATTCGTCGTCAGATTCTCCAGCAGTTGGTTGACCGCCGCCTGATGGCTCAGGTCGCCAAGGAAGAGGGATTTGACCGCGACCCTGAATTCATCAATCGCGAGCGCAAGATGCGCGAGGAACTGCTGGTGCGGATGTATGGACAGAAGGTCGCCAAAACAGTCGGCATTCCCGATTCGGCAGCTGTGAATCGCTTTCTGGCCGAAAACCCGGGCAAGTTTTCGCAGCGTGTTGTCTATGACGTCGATCAGGTGGTGTTCGATTTTCCAAGCGACCCAAAGGTCCTCAAGGCGCTCGAGGCTGACAAGTCTCTTGCCGAGGTGGAAAAGACACTTGCAAGGTTCAAGGTCGATTTTTCGCGCGGCACAAACAAGATGGATTCGGCTAGCGTCCCTGTTGCAGCGCTAAAGCAAATCCACTCGCTTCCCGCCGGTGAGCCGTTCGTTATCCCTACTCAGGGCCGCATTACGGTAAGTGTCATCACAGGCAGCAGTCCTGTTCCCACTACCGAACAGGACGTAGCGCCCTTGGCTGCTCAGGAAATCAGGGCTGCGAACCTGACCAAGCTGCTTCAGACGCGGCTTGACGACGCGAAAAGCAAAGCAGACGTCACCTATCAAGACGGCTTTGCGCCTAAGAATGTTCCGAGCACCACCAAGGCAAATTAAATTAATGAAATTCAAGCGATAGAGGGATGGGGAGGGCAAGCTCCAAGCAAGCTTCCGCGTCACCGAAACGTCGCGGCAACGCAGTTGATAATTTCTTAAACCGGCTGCATAAGCGACATAGAGAATTGTGAGGCTTCGGGGTGGATAGCGGTCAACCAAAGAGCGTGAAAGCAGGCTACCGGTCAATAGGTATCCTGCTTGTTGTGGGCTTTGCCTGCATCGGATTCACGCGTCTTGAAGATCGCGCCATCATTGGGGCTCCCGGCTCGCCCGCCAACGCCATGTCTGCCTTCGTCGCTGCCGGTGCGGACGATGGAGCAGAGGATGAATCTTACAGCGAGCCGCCCGAAGAAGTGCTCGGCCTTGAGCGCGCCCGCCGCGCTCCGGGCAGCCGGATTCGCCGGATTGTGAAGGACGGGAATGTGCCGTCCGTGGCCGCACGACAAATTCTCGGTCCACCGCCATCGACCCAGGCTCAAGTTCCCGGTGGCGACGGCTCGTTGCAACCCGACGCGTTGCCGGCAGTTGTTTCAACCCTCTCGTCGATCGCATCGTCACCCCCGACATTTGCCGCCCTCGCGCCGCCTCTTCCTGGAACGGGTACGCCTGTTTTCGCCGCAGACGGGACGCCCGCTAATGGCGGTGGCGGTAGCGGTGGCGGTGGCGGTGGCGGGG
>DLOX01000297.1 GCA_002478575.1 Sphingomonadales bacterium UBA7473
AGCCGCTCCAAAAGGGCTGCTTTATCCTTCTTTCGCCCGCCATAGAGGCTCTTCAATAACCAAGGCCATTGCACACTACCGAACGCCAAAAGCATGGCCCAATCTTTGGTCGTTCGCTCCACACTGAGCTCGGTGGAAAGGGCTAAAATCGGGGTAATTTCTCGCGACGTCATGATCAGGAGCGCTCTTTCCAACGGCCAATCCCTCACCGGTAGGGCAAGTTTATGACAATTCGAATTTAGCGGCCCAGCGCCCACAACGGCAATAAGCCCCTAGGATTTCTGACCTATTTTTGCCCCGGACGGTAGCTGCGCTCCACCTTGCTCTTCCGCTGCTCCGCCGTGAACAAGACAGGCTTGGTCTTCATCGCGGCAAACAATGGGGCTTGATCGGCAAAATTGGGCGACTGCCGATTCAAAGTCGCTGAGCCATATTGATGGATGCTGCGAGAGGTGAGCACGCCCGCCTTGTCCCAGCTGACAAACATGACCAGCGTGTCTCCGCCATTGGCCGTCAAAGTGCCATCTTCTTCTTTTTTGCCATAAACTGCTCGAAAAACATCGGGGCCACCGGAAATCGGCAAATCAACGCCACCGCGGCGCAAGCGGCTCACTTGTCCCCATTGTGGATCAAGTCTCCCAAAATGCTTCTTCAAATGCGCAATGGCTTCATCAAGCGCGGGGCGAAGAGGCGGAATAGGCTCGCCCATTTCCGCCGCACGGCCCAATGGCTCACCCATGAGAATCGCAAGCGCGGCACCGCGATTATCGATGTCGGTCCGCATGTTCCACCCACGCAAAATCTCCTGCGCTTTGGCGAGATCGGGATTGCCTTTGGCGTCATATCCAAGAGCTTCCTTGATCATTCCTGCAAGCGGGCTTTTGGGGCTATAAGCCAGATCATATTTATAGGCTTCAAACTCCTCAGCCGTGATCGACTTATCGAGCGCGTATGTCTCCAGCACTCGCAACGCCCGGTTGGTCATATTGGTTTGCATGCCCAAATGAGGGGGAAGATTGACGAGCTTCATATCATCTACGGGATCGCTGGCGGAGAGCGGGTTGTTGTTGCTGTTATAAACGAACCCGCTTTTAGGCCGCCAAATTTGGGGGAGCCGCGACAGTGGAATGCGGTTCGTCCAAAGCAAACTGGACCGATCTCCGGGTAGCGTTTTGCTCCAGTCATAGCCGTCGCTCCGCACAGGGAATTGGCCATTGTGCAAGTAACCGATGGTGCCACTCTTATCAGCATAGATGAAGTTGATGCTGGGCAGCGCATTCCGCGCCATCGCGCGATACCAACTTTCCCAATCAGTCGCTTTGTTCATCGCCATATATTGGTCAGGCTGGCCAAGCTCGCCTTTACCCGCATAGCTGAACGCGAACGCACCGCGATCCGTTTCCAACACCGGACCATGGACCGACCAGACCACATCGCGTTTCACGGTCCAAAGGATCGGACCGAATATCTTCACGCGGAACTGCACCTCTTTGCGCTCAAAGGTCCGCCATTTGCCGTCCATTTGATATTCATTGGGCCGCGCAGGATCCGTCTTCAGCTTATAAACATCGACCAAATCAGGCTTGTTGACGGTGCTCGCCCAGCCGAGATTGGCATTATGGCCATGAAGCATGAAGGGCGATCCGGGGAAAAAGCCGCCCGCAACATGCCAGCCCGCTTTGCTTTCCAGCACAGCCTCATACCATGCGACCATGCCTTCATAAGGCTGGTGCGAATTGACAAGGAGCCGCGTTGCACCGTCGGCTGAGCGAGAAGGCGCAATTGCAACGCCGTTGGAACCCTTTGGTGGGCTTTTGTCGCGCTCGAGCTTCGGCTCCATCACCGCCTTGAACGCTTTATCGAGGCCATAGAAGAAGGGTCCACGGAACGCTGATCCCGCCGCGACATCGCGACCTGTTACGGGGATCAGCCCATCCGGAACCTGAAACGGATTCTGCGCCGCCCACAGGTTTATCCCATCGGCATAAGCCTCCATGATGGCGCGGGTTTCTGGCGAAATGCGGCTTTCATAGCCTGCATCCACTGTTTCCCAAACGCGGAGCAATCGAACGAGATAGTCACCGACCGCAGCATCCTTGCCTTTCGCCTCCGCCGCCACACCCCGCGTGACCATCAAAGCCTCAGCAATGGTCGCAAAATCATCTTCGCTATGCGCAAATCCCATGCCGAACGCCACATCAGCATCGCGAGTGCCAGTAATGTGAGGCACACCAAAGCTATCGCGCTCAATCAACGCATCGTAAGATTTGGCCTTGGCAAGCAGAGGAGCTGCATCAAAGCCTTCAGAAATTGGTGCGATCCGCAGTCCAGCGGCAAAGGCTCCGCCCACCAAAGCCACCGCTGCAATTCCAGCCCAATATCGCTTCTTCACGCTGATATCCTCTCCCGTTTGGGAGGAAGAGTAACGCAACCAAGAAAACTGTCTAGGCCAAGCCTTCGGTCTTGACTGTCAGACCATCAATCGTTCCGGAGAAAACATCCTCGCCAAATGGCACATCGATTTGTTCTGCGTAGCCGTCAGCGCTAGGCTCCATATGCATCACAATGCAATTCTGCTGTGTGTCGACCACCCAATATTCAGGCACCCCCGCCCTGGCATAAAGCTCTGCCTTTGGGCCAATATCCGTTTCGAAGGTCGTGTCAGCCACCTCAATCACCATCGCCAGGGTCTCAAGTGGGACAGGCCCTGTGCCGCGGTAGCTGGTCAGCACAATGTCGGGTTCTGGTAGGGACGTGTCTGAAAGGCGGACGGAAACTTCCGTCCATGCATCGAATGGAGAAGACATAGCCTCAAGCGCATTACCCAACCGTCGAGCGAGCTGAGACTTAATCCGAGCGTGGCGCGAATATTGGGCATTCATGCCGTAAATCTCCCCATCGATTAGCTCGGTTCTTGTATAGTCTGCAAAGGCCCCGCTTTCATTGAGCAGCAGAAAATCCTCAACGCGAAGCCGCGCTTTTTCTGGTTCAGTAACTATACGAAAAGGGACCGTCATGCGGGGAAGCTAACATGCCCGATCAGCGGCTTCAAGCCATAGCAAGGCAAACCTCAGCCCGGGCAGTCCAACCCTTTTGGGCTCTTGGTGAAAATCTCCGGAGCGCCGTCCGTAATCCCAATCGTATGCTCAAACTGGGCAGAAAGGGAGCGATCCCGCGTTACGGCTGTCCAACCGA
>DLOX01000206.1:0-2977 GCA_002478575.1 Sphingomonadales bacterium UBA7473
AATTTCATTTCCACTTTGGGCTATGGCGATCCAGCTTCCATCTTTGGCCGTTCGCCGCGCCCGGCTTTTGACCGGTTCAACCGCGTCGCTTAGTCCCCAGGTGCGCACGCTTGCCATTGATACATCTGGCCGGGCCTGTTCAATTGCGCTTTTTGAAGATGAAACGCTGATTGCGAGCCGACACGAAGTGATTGGTCGCGGCCACGCAGAATGGCTGGTTCCTTGGATTGCCGAACTGCTCGGCGATGGCAAAGTCGACCAAATTCACACAGGCTGCGGCCCGGGGAGCTTCACGGGCGTGCGTGTGGCCATCGCTGCGGCGCGCGGGCTTGGCTTGGCTTGGCAGGTGCCCGTCCATGGTGTGAATTCTCTGGCGCTCATTGCTGCGTCGGCCGTCGATTCTGAAGAACGATTGGTCGCCATCGAAGGCGGGCACGGCGAATTGTTCCTGCAACCTTTCGGAGGGGAAGGAAATCCGGGCACTCTGCAATCCCTTACGCCTGAAGAAGGAGCCGCATCCTTCACCCAAAACATCGTCATAGGCAGCGGTGCGGAACGGCTCGTTACTGCGCGTGGCTTTGGCACCGCACTGCCCGAAGAGGCGAATGCGGCGCATCTCTTCCAAGTTTCCGCGGAACAACGATCACTGCCGCCTACGCCCATCTATGGTCGCGCGCCAGACGCAAAGCCCAATGCACTATGATTGAGGCGCGACGCGGCACCGTGACCGATATTCCCAAGATCATGCCGATCATGTCAGCGGCGTTCGATCCGCTTTTTGGAGAAGCTTGGTCAGAGGCCCAATGCTGCGGTGCGATGAGCATCCCGGGCACGTCGTTGCTTCTTGTCGAAAAGAATAGCCAAATAATTGGTTTCGCCCTGATCAGAACCATTGTGGATGCAAGCGAACTTTTCTTGATCGCTGTTCATCCGGATTTTCAGGGACAATCAATCGGCGCCGCGCTTTTTGACGCTGTTCGCAACCACGCTTTTGAACAGGGCAGCAAATCCATACTTGTCGAAGTGCGCGAAGATAATCGAGCGATCTTATTCTATGACCAACTCGGCTTTGAGCGGATTGGGAAACGGTTTGATTACTATAAACGGAAAGATAATGGGCCGAACGGCGCGATAACCTTACTCCTTAGTTTGTAAAATGAACCATTTCATATTGTTAAAGTGACAACATCCGCCTATCGAATAATCAGGATCGCACCATAAGAGTCGAATTCCAAAAATCGGGTCCATTTATAAAGGAACAAATGATGTCGGATAATTCCAACCAAGATGAAACATTGATCACTCTCACTGCAGATATTGTCGCTGCTCATGTCAGCAATAATAGTGTAGCAGTGTCAGATATCCCTGCTCTTATTGCCAATGTGCATAGTGCTTTGTCTGGCCTTGGATCACCGGTCGCTGCGCCTGCAGTTAAGCAAGAGCCCGCCGTTTCGATCCGCTCTTCAATCAAGCCAGAATATATCATCTGCTTGGAAGATGGCAAAAAGCTAAAGATGCTCAAGCGCCACTTGATGACCTCTTATGGTATGACGCCTGACGATTATCGCGCGAAATGGGGCCTTGGTGCTGACTATCCCATGGTCGCCCCCAATTATGCAGAGCAGCGCCGTACGCTGGCCAAGCAAATCGGCCTTGGCCGTAAGCCTGGCACGAAAATGAAGCGCGGCTAAGCCTTTTGGCCATGTGAGGGAGCGGGTGATTGATTTGCCCGTTCTCGCCACTATGCTTAAGTCTATGGGACGCTCAATCGACATCGAAGCCTTGTGCCAGGAAAAGGGCCTGCGGATCACCGAACAACGCCGTGTGATCGCACGCGTTATTTCTGACGCGGATGATCATCCGGATGTAGAGGCGCTCCACGCGCGCTCCTCCGCCATTGATCCGGGCATCTCGATCGCAACCGTTTATCGCACGGTCCGCTTGTTTGAAGAGGCCGGCATATTGGATCGCCATGATTTTGGCGACGGACGTTCGCGTTACGAAGCGGCTCCTGAAGCGCATCATGATCATTTGATCGATGTGGAAACCGGCCGCGTCATTGAATTTGTCGATCCGGAACTGGAAGCCTTGCAAAAACAAATTGCTGAGAAGCTGGGCTTCCGGCTGGTTGATCATCGTATGGAACTTTATGGCGTCGCTCTCGACCGCAAAGGTTGAGCGGGTTCACCCTCGCGCTTACTTCCGCGTCTCCCTGATTATGCTGTTGGTTGGCGTCTGCGTTCCCCTTCACGGGGTGTGGCGCCTTTTCAAACTGCGCTCACCATGGCCCACGCGGTTCTTGCGGTGGGCCGGAAGAGCCTCTGGCGCGCGCGTCACAGTCAAAGGTGCGCCGGTAAAGCAAAATGTCTTGTTCATTGCCAACCATGTCAGTTGGCTCGACATTCTTGTCTTGGCAGGTGAGACGGGATCTGCCTTTGTCGCACGGGCCGATATGGTCGATTGGCCAGTGCTCGGCTGGCTCGCTGGCTTGAACAACAGCGTTTATGTCCAGCGCGAGAATAGACTGGATGTCGGCGCGCAGCGCGATGCCATTGAACAGGCTTTGTTGACGGGACAGCCGATCACATTGTTCCCCGAAGGCACAACCGCCAATGGTCGGGAGCTTATGCCTTTCCGATCTTCTTTGCTCGCAACGGTCGCTCCTCCGCCAGAAGGGATCACCGTCCAGCCCGTCGCCATCGACTATGGAGAGGCTGCGCCGGATATTGCTTGGACGGGCGACGAATCCGTTGGGATCAATGCGCTGCGATTGATGGCGCGGTCCAACCGGCTGCATGTCACGCTTCATTTCCTAAAGCCGCTTGATCATAGCGAATTTGAAGACCGCAAAGCGATGGCTGCCCATAGCCGCGCAGAAATTGCAGCCGCTCTGTTCTGAGCCTATAGGCGCGAACCATGACTCGCCCCACACCCAAAACTTACCATGTGAAATCCTTTGGCTGCCAGATGAACGTCT
>DLOX01000206.1:3026-3388 GCA_002478575.1 Sphingomonadales bacterium UBA7473
GTCTATGATGGCGAACGCATGGCGGAGCTTTTGGGCGGTGAAGGCATGGTGGCGGCACCCGATGGCGAAGCGGATCTGATCGTCCTCAACACGTGCCACATCCGCGAAAAGGCCGTGGAGAAAGTCTATTCAGACATTGGCCGCCAGCGCCGCGAGGATGGCAGTCGCCCGATGATTGCTGTTGCTGGCTGCGTCGCTCAGGCCGAAGGTGCCGAAGTGCAGGCCCGCGCCCGCGAAGTGGATATCGTCGTTGGCCCGCAAGCTTATCATAGTTTGCCGCAACTGATTGCCCGCGCGGCAGCCGGAGAGCGTGTTGTTGATCTTGATCTGCCCGGCCTCGACAAATTTGCCGTGCTCCCCAA
>DLOX01000158.1:0-18645 GCA_002478575.1 Sphingomonadales bacterium UBA7473
CCAGAGACGGCTGATGCCCGGACATTGGAGACATAAGGGGCAGGGGAGACTTCGCTGAGCAAATCATCCCATGCGGTTTGATTGTGCGGCTCGTGGAAAAATTCGACTAAAGCCTCAGCGACGACTGGGCCAATGCCTTCGATGGCCGTGAGTTCAGCGGCAGCCTCTTCATGATGCGCGACTTCAGCGACGCGCTCCACTGTCCCAAAGGCGCGGATCAAATCCTTGGATGTGCCAGCGCCGACATGACGAATACCAAGGCCGAAGAGGAACTTGATCGGGTCTGGCGTTCGCTTGGCCTCAATTGCTGCCAACAGGTTATCCACAGACTTTTCCTGCCATCCATCCCGCGCCAAAATCTCAGCGCGGCGAGCTTTCAAGCGGAAGATATCAGCGGGGCTGTGCAGCCAATCGGCCTCGAAAAACTCTGTGATGGTCTTTTCGCCTAAACCTTCGATATCAAGTGCGCCGCGGCTTACGAAATGCTTCAGTCGTTCCACACGTTGTGCAGGGCAGATCAAGCCGCCGGTGCAACGGATATCAACTTCGCCTTCCTCGGCCATCGCCTCTGATCCGCAATCGGGGCATTGATCCGGGAAAGTGTAAGCGGGCTTTTCATCGTCACGGCTTAGATTTTCGACAATTTGCGGGATCACATCACCGGCGCGTTGGACAACGACCCGGTCCCCCGGCCGGACGCCAAGGCGCGCAATCTCGTCGCGATTATGGAGCGTGACATTGGAAACAACCACGCCGCCGACAGTTACGGGTTTCAAGCGCCCAACAGGTGTCAATTTGCCCGTGCGGCCGACTTGAATATCAATGGCTTCAAGCGTTGTTTCGGCCCGTTCGGCCGGGAATTTATGGGCAATGGCCCAGCGGGGGGATTTGGAGAGAAACCCAAGCCGCGCCTGCCAATCGAGCCGATCAACCTTGTATACAACCCCATCAATATCGAACGGCAAATCCGCTCGCGCCCGTTCAATGCTGCGATAATGATCGAGCGTGTCTTCAACCGTTGCGGCACGCTTGAAGCGGGGATCAACGGGCAAGCCCCATGCTTCGATGGCTTTGATCACATCAAATTGGGTTTCGCCGGGGAGGGCAGTCGCTTCGCCCCAACCATGCGCCAAAAAGCGCAATGGCCGAGCGGCGGTGATTGAAGCATCTTTTTGGCGAAGCGATCCGGCCGCTGCATTGCGGGGGTTGGCAAACGGTTTGGTGCCGTCGGCTTCGGCCTTGGCATTCAGCGCGTCAAAATCCGCCTTGGCCATGTAAATCTCGCCGCGGATTTCGAAGATATGGGGGATATGTGTCGCCCCGGCGGAGGCCGGGGCCTCTTCGGGACTCTTGCTCTGATCATCGATATCCAGCGACTCAAAGGCCCCCGCCTGCGCGGGGGCGACGAGTTTGCTGGGAACATCGCCGATCGTCCGCACATTGGCCGTGACATCTTCGCCCACCGTGCCGTCGCCTCGCGTCGCGGCTTGGACCAGTTCGCCATCGACATAACGAAGCGAGCAGGAGAGGCCATCAATCTTGGGTTCTGCGGTCAGAACCACGGGCTCATCATCTGAAAGGTTCAAAAACCGCCGCACGCGCCCGACAAAGTCCGCAACGTCTTCATCCACAAAGGCATTGTCGAGGCTGAGCATCGGCTTTGCATGTGTGACTTTTGCGAGGTGGGAAGCTGGCGCCGCACCGACCGCTTTGTTGGGGCTATCATCGCGGATCAGATGCGGAAATTCTGCCTCAAGCGCGTTGTTCTCGCGGATCAGCGCGTCATATTCGGCGTCACTAATCTCCGGCTCATCAAGAGTGTGATAGAGGCGATTATGCTTGGCAATCTCCCTCGCCAATCGCATCAAACGGTTCGAGGCTTCGGCTTCGGTGGTCATCGCTCAGTGAGACGCTTCAATTTCGTCTCCGGGAAGGGGCGCAACGTCTGGGACTCGCGCCAATACTCCCTGCGCAGCCTTTGGATTCGCACGCGCTGCCCGCCTTTCCAAATCCGCCATAGCCCGCAACTCACCAACCTTTTCCGCAACAATGGACCCGAGAAATTGGTTGAGCGATGTGCCGCTGTCCAAGGCCAATGCTCGCGCTTGTTCCATAATATGCTCTGGAAGGCGCAATGGATAATTGCTCATGATATTTCTTCCCGTCTCAATCGATTCAAACATTGCCCCGGCGTTTCTATTCCTATGCGATAGGATGTTGCCGCCACCTTAAAATCCCGCTGGTTCATAGTGACAATATAGTCAGCACCCGACTGCACTGCACATTCCAAGACCATTTCATCATTCGGATCCTTCAAAGAAGGTCTGAGTCGGGTCCGAATAGGCATAACGCGCTTCGCCATTGAAACGATCTGATCCAAGACCGTTTCCAACTCATCTTCCGTCGCCCAGCTGCCGTCCCTCAAAATCTCTCTTTTCAGGACTGCTTCATACTCAAGCACCAAAGCAACCGAAATCGCAAAAGGAATCCGACCTTGCGTTGCGCGCAACAGCAGCTGAAACGAAGCGCCATTTCGAGAAGTCAGCGCTGCGACCCAGATGTTGGTGTCGAAAACAAGCATGACGTCCTATATGACGTCAAAGAAGAAAAATCAAGCCGCCTCCAACAAGCGCGCGGCCTGCGCCCTTGCTTCGTCCGTTACTTCTGCCCCCGACAACATCCGGGCAATCTCTTCCCTACGTTCGTCGGATGAGAGGATGCGGACGCCGGTTCGAGTCACGGTACCGTCGTGCGATTTGGCGATCAGCAAATGGGTATCGCCTCTTGCTGCGACTTGTGGCGAGTGGGTGACGACAAGCAATTGAGATTGTTTGGAAAGTCGCGAAAGCCGTTCACCAATGGCAGACGCCACAGCACCCCCTACGCCGCGGTCAATTTCGTCGAAGATCATGGTCGCGGCACCGCCTGCTTCGGCAAGGGCGACCTTCAACGCCAAGATGAAACGCGACAATTCCCCGCCCGATGCGATTTTGATCAAGGGCGCAAAGGGTGCACCGGGGTTGGTTGAGATTTCAAACTCCACCCGATCAATCCCCTGCGGGCCCCAACCAGTTTCGGGAAGCTGATCCACGATGGTGCGGAATTGCGCAGCATCCAGCTTAAGCGGCGCAAGTTCCGCTGCGACCGCCTTGTCGAGGCGAAGTGCCGCGCTTTTACGTTGAGCGCTTAGCGCCAAGGCCGCTTCGCGATAGGCCGTCCTTGTCCGCTCCAACCGCGCTTCAAGTTGTGCCAAGCCTTCTCCGCCCGCTTCAATCGCGGCAAGCTTTTCAGCCAGTTCCAAGGTCAGCGCCGCCAGATCGTCAGGCTGAACGCGATGCTTTCTTGCCAAGGCGCGCAAATCGAAGAGCCGCGCTTCATCGGCTTCAAGCTCTGCCGGATCAAAGGTGAGGGCGCGGGCTGCTTCGGCCAATTGATCTTCGGCCATTGATCCTTCAATGATCGCTCGGTCGACAGACGCAAGGGCTTCACCAAGTGCTGTGTGATCTCTCGAAATCCGGTCCAAAACCCGTGCCGCTTGGCGCAATTGGGAAAGCGCGCCATCGGCCGATTCTATAAGGGTCGAGACATGCGATAGATCCGCTGCGATCTTCTCGCCGCGCTGCATCGTGGACCGCCGCTCTGCCAAAAGCGCCTCTTCGCCGGGTTCTGGCGCAAAACTGGTCAGCTCAGCCACCGCATGGCTTAGATAGTCGCGATCGCGGTCGGCATCAGCCAAGGCCGCGCGGGCCGTTTCCAGCGCCTCCGCCGAAGCCTTCATCGCATGCCAAGCGCCTGTAACGGCACTCACTTCTGCGCGCGCAAAGCTGTCCAGCAACGCCCGATGTCCACGCGGATTGATCAGGCCACGATCATCATGCTGGCCGTGAATCTCAACCAATCCATCTCCAATTTGGCGCAGCAAAGTGGCGGAAACCGGCTGATCATTGATGAAAGCGCGGCTACCACCATCGGCCTTCAGCGTACGGCGGATGATCAGAGGCTCGCTCAGGTCAGCTTCCAAATCATTGGCTTTGAGCAAATGAAGCGCCGATGCTGTGGGATCAAAACTAGCAGTGACACTGGCTTGCGCGCAGCCGCTCCGCACCAATCCGCTTTCGGCTCGCGCGCCCAGCACAAGCCCCAAAGCATCCAGAAGAATCGACTTCCCAGCGCCCGTCTCGCCCGTCAGCACACCAAGCCCAGAATCAAAGTCCAGATCGAGCACCTCAATGAGGACAATGTCTCGTATGGAAAGTGCTGTCAGCATGAGGCCGACAACCCAAGCTTAGGCTTGAGGCACATGCTTTTGGACAAGGGAAAAGGCGCGCTCATACCATTTGGAGCCGGGGTAATTATGCCCAAGCACAGCAGCCGCTTTCTTGGCCTCTTCAGGAATACCCAAAGCAAGATAGCTTTCGGTCAAGCGCATCAAGGCCTCTGGCGTGTGGCTGGTTGTGTCATAGCTATCGATGACCTTGCGGAAGCGCACAACAGATGCGAGCCAATTGCCCCGCTGTTGATAGAAGCGGCCAATTTCCATTTCTTTGCCAGCAAGATGATCTTGCACCAGATCAACCTTCAACCGCGCATCAGCAGCATAGCGGCTTGTGGGATAGCGGCGGATCAATTCTCCAAAGCTATCAAGGGCTTGTTGGGTGATCTTCTGATCGCGTGTTACATCCTCAATCTGTTCATAATAGTTGAGCGCGATCAAATAATAAGCATAAGGCGCATCGCGGTTGCCTGGGTGGATCGACAGGAAACGCTGCGCAGAGCCCGTCGATTCGGTATAGTCCCGCGACATATAATAGCTGAAGGCACTCATCAGCTGCGCACGGCGCGCCCAGACCGAATAAGGATGCTGACGCTCGACTTCGTCAAACAAAGCTGCCGCCAGTTTAAAGTCACCACGATCCAGCCGCTCTTTGGCCGTAGCGTAAAGCGAGTTCACGTCGCGTGCGACATAAGATGTGTCTTTTTTCGCGCGGCTGCCTGCGCATCCGGCCATGGTGAATGACGTGACGGCAATAAGGGCAAGGGCGAGCGGGCGAAGCTTTGATACTGACATAGAGGCTCTCCTTAACCGCACTCTTGGCAATCGCCAAGCAGGGAGATTGCGGCTAAGCCGGTTTCTGTGCCAAAGGCAAGATGAGATGCCAGCCCAAAGACTGCAAACCCTAACTGTCGCTAAACCATGGGGCCGCCATGCGCTGGGCTTTGGATTTCCCGATGTGCCGTGCGATCAACCGCCGATTGGGGAGATTTGGTTCGACGCGCCTGAGGGCGCCGACCCTGACCTGATGGTCAAATATCTTTTCACATCTGAGCGATTATCGATCCAAGTGCATCCCAATGATGCTGATGCGCAAGCCCGAGGCCATAAGTGCGGCAAGGATGAAGCGTGGGTTGTGCTGGCGGCAGAGCCAGACGCCATTGTGGCCTTGGGCACGGTTCGTCCTGTATCTCGCCAAGAATTGCGTACCGCTGCATTAGACGGCAGCATCGAAGACCTGATGCACTGGCAACCGGTGAAGGCTGGGGATGTGATTTATTCGCCCGCAGGCACGGTTCACGCCATTGGGGCTGGGCTGACGATCCTAGAGATCCAGCAAAATGTTGATCTGACCTATCGGCTTTATGATTATGGTCGGCCGAGGGAGTTGCATCTGGAGGATGGGATTGCTGTTTCCAACCCCGTGCCGTTCGAGATCCCGCCTCTGGAACGCGATTGGGGCGATGGTCTGCACTGGACCATTGAAGGACCCCGAATTTGGATGGATTGCTACAAGGGCCGCGATGTGAAGCATGGCGGTACCAACGAAGGGCAATCGGTCTGGCTTGTTCCGCTGAAGGGGTCAGGAAAAGTGGATGGCCAAAGCTTCCAGGCTGGAGAATGCTGGATGCTGACTGGCGATTTCTGGATCACTGATGCTGGCGATTCTGAGTATATTCTCGCCCATGCGGTGGCTGCTTGATCCGCGTTCTTACCCTTTCAACGCTTTTCCCCGATGCCAGCCGACCCACATTTGGGCCTTTTGTGGAGCGGCAAACGCTTGAGTTAGCGGCGCATCCACATGTCGAGCTGAAGATTGTATCGCCCAGAGGCCTGCCGCCCTGGCCTTTATCTAAGCTTAATCGCTACGCTGCACTGGCTGCTGTGCCTGAGCATGAGACTTGGAAGGGGGTTGAGATTTTTCGGCCTCGTTTCACCCATATTCCGTGCACAGGTGGGCGTTTTGATGCCGCCATGATGGCACGGGCTTTGGCGCCACTCCTCAAGGACATTCGGAAAAGCTTCCCGTTTGACGTTATCGATGCAGAGTTTTTCTTCCCAGACGGGCCAGCAGCAATCGCGCTGGGCAAAGCCTTTGACGTGCCAGTGTCGATCAAAGCACGCGGGGCTGACATTCAATATTGGGGCGTTCAAAGGCCAACAGCGGGGCAAGTGCGAGATGCGGGCGGGGCGGCCGATGGCTTGCTCGCGGTGGCCGATGCGTTGAAGACCGATATGATCAATATCGGCATTCCGGGGGACAAGATTAAAGTCCATTATACGGGCGTTGATCTTTCGCTTTTCCGGGCTGGAGAGCGAGTGGCGGCCAAGGCCCAGCTGGGCATTGCAGGGCCATTGGTCGTAAGCGTTGGCGCCCTGATCCCGCGCAAGAGGCAGCGCCTGACCATGCAGGCAGTTGCCACTTTACCGGGCGTTCAATTGGCCTTCATCGGCAAAGGCGAGGATTTGGCAGTGCTCCAAAAGGAAGCACAAGCCTTGGGTCTTGCAGGTCGCGTGCGCTTCCTGGGCGCTTTGCCTCATGTACAGATTGCGCGATGGCTCGCGGCTGCAGATGTGATGTGCTTGCCCTCAGCGTCAGAAGGCTTGGCCAATGCCTGGGTTGAGGCCTTGGCTTGCGGTACGCCAGTGGTCACGACGGATGTCGGAGGAGCGAGGGAGTTGATGGATCGGCCCGAAGCAGGACGGATCGTGGAGCCTGAGAGGGGGGCTGTCGCAGGTGCGATCTCATCGCTTTTGACCGCCGACTATGATCCGCATGCGGTGCGTAAAACGGCAGAACGTTTCACCTGGCAAGCCAATCGCGATGCGCTTTATGCGCATTTGGTGGGTTTGGTTCAGGGTTTTGGGAAGCATCCGTCGTCCCGGACTTGATCCGGGACCCATGCCTCACTGCGTTGTTCTGCTTGCTGGCTGGAAATCGAGACATGGATTCCGGGTCGAGCCCGGAATGACTATGCCGCTACGGGATCAGCCAAGTCCCCCGCCAAGCTGCTCCATCCCAATCAAAGCGCGCCCGCCGATGGCCAGACGCGGCCAAATAGAGCCATTCAACCGTCGTTACATCGATCAACAACACCGCAAAAGCAGGGCGAGCAGCCTCAGATTCGTCTTGAGAAGGGACCACCAATTCCTGCTCAGCCGTCAGTCCAGACATAGGCGCATCAACGGCGGTTCCCGGACCCGGGTTGGCAAGATAACAACGGCGGCTTGAGAGCGCGGACGCCGCCCAGGCTTTGTCCGCCGTTTCGCTGTCTTGTTCGATCCGCGCGGTGCCACTCAGGCGCAGTTGAATCTTCGCGGATGGATCGTAGCCGATCACGGAAACGGGCGCAGCGTCGCCAATCTGATCGACCTTGGCTGAGCGAATATCGGTGTGAAACCGCATCCGCCGCTCTGTGCGATTCACTTCGCGGAGCACCATCACCCGTTGTTTGGGTTTGCCGCTTGCATCAACCGTCCCCACCACCGGCGTATGAAGTGGCGAATTGCGATCGGCCTTGCCTCGCGTCCAACGCTGCCACAGCGATTCCAGTACTTCGTCCAAGGTCATTTCTGTCATAGCCATCCCATGCGCGGAAAGGGGATTGACCGCAAGTCGCGTTCTCTCTACGTTCTATTTATGGCGACTACAGAATTCATCCTTGTCACGGCGTTTACAGCTCTTCTCTTTACGCTTCTGGGGTGGCTGCTGGGTGGGCGTAAGGCTGCTGGAGCGGTAGCTGAACGTGATTTGCATTTGAGCCAGTTTAAGAAGGCCATTGTCGATCTGGAATCGGCCGTGCGAGAGCGGGATGAGGCGCGGATCAGCTTTGCGGCGCTAGAAGCCGAATCGGATGCACGGGCATCGGCCTTTGAAGCTCAGCTTGCCCAATTGAAGGACGCAAAAGAGGCTCTTGCCGCTCAATTTAGCGACGTAGGTGGTCGCTTGCTTGGGGAGGCACAGCGCCAGTTTTTGGAACGCGCCGAAGAACGGTTTCGACAATCTGAAGAGTCAGCAGGGCAGGGGCTGAAGGCGCTGCTCGCTCCCGTCAATGAACGGCTTGCCCGTTATGAAGAGGCTGTGAAGCTTGTCGAAAATGAACGGCGCGATGCTTTTGGTGAATTGAAGGGCCTGATGGATTCGATGCGGATCGGTCAAGAGGCTGTGAAGACCGAAGCCGCTCGGCTTGGCAATTCGCTTCGCAATGCCCCCAAAGCGCGGGGACGCTGGGGTGAACAACAATTACGCAATGTGCTGGAGACGTGCGGCCTTTCCGAGCATGCAGATTTTCAAACCGAAGTCAGCGTTGAAGGCGCAGACGGCCGGGTGCGACCCGACGTCATCATTCGGGTTCCTGGCGGTCGGTCGCTGGTGGTTGATGCCAAGGTTTCGCTGAACGCTTATCAGGATGCCTTTGAGGCGTTGGACGAAGGCGTGAAAGCGCAGGCGCTTGGCGCGCATGCTGCGGCGATGAAGGCGCATGTGAATACGCTTGGCAACAAGGCCTATTGGAACCAATTTGAAGATGCGCCCGACTATGTGATCATGTTTGTGCCGGGCGAGCATTTCCTCTCCGCAGCGCTCGAAAATGATCCAGAGCTTTGGGATTTCGCCTTTGCCAAGCAAGTGTTGCTGGCGACTCCAACAAATTTGATTGCGATTGCGCGGACTGTGTCGGCTGTGTGGCAGCAGGAAAAGCTTGCTGCTCAGTCCAAGGAAATCGCGGCCTTGGGCAAAGAGCTTTACGCAAGGCTCGCAACCATGGGCGGCCATGTGACGCGGCTGGGCAAGAATCTCGAAACGGCGGTGGGCGCCTATAACAGCTTTGTCGGCAGCCTCGATTCGCAAGTGCTAACCCAAGCGAAGCGGTTCGAAGAGCTTTCCGTCGACACGGGAGCCAAGGAGCTGGAAACCCCACCTTTGGTGGAAAGCGCGGTGCGCCCCACCGTGAAGTTGGTGGCGTTGAATGACACTCAAGAGGCTGCTGAATGACGCCTCAGGTGGTGAGCGTTTCGGCGCGGGATGGTCATGGTTTGGGCAAGGATGTGTTCCCCTCCATCTTCTTGGTCGCGCGCGAAGGCGTGGCGGGCGATGCGCATCGCGGTGAGACGGTCAAACATCGCAGCCGAGTCGCCAAAGACCCAACGCAGCCCAATCTGCGGCAAGTGCATTTGATCCATGCCGAATTGCTTGATGAAATCGCGGACAAGGGCTTTGTCGTCGCGCCCGGAGATTTGGGGGAAAATATCCTCACCCGTCACATTGATCTGTTGGGCCTCAGCGCTGGTACTGTACTGCGCTTTCCATCTGGCGCGTCCATCGTGATTACGGGGCTGCGCAACCCTTGCCATCAATTGAATGGCCATAGCGAAGGCCTGATGAATGCCCTGTTGGATCGGGGCGATGATGGCGGTTTGATCCGCAAGGGTGGAGTGATGGCGATTGTTCTCGAAAGCGGTGAAGTGGCGCAGGGTGACGCAATTGTTGTCGAAGCGCCGGCCGGGCCCCATACACCGCTTCTACCCGTTTAACCTTGCGCTTGGTCCGCGCTATGACCATGGGCTGAGTTTCAAACCGCACAAGGAATTTGCGCTTGTCCCAGCCGGATTGGTTGATCCTCAATGGTCGCTTCGTCACAGCGATCCTCGAATGCTCGGCCACTGACGCGCCGCTGTGGCGTTATTGGGGCCCGCGCCTAGCTGACGGAGCAACGCCGGGTGCGGCCTTGCGTGAAACCCGCCCTTTGCCGACCTTTTCGCTCGATTTTGATCAGCCGCTTTCAATCTTCCCTGGGCTTGGTGTGGGTTGGTTCGGCCAATCGGCGCTGCTCGCCCATCGCGCCGGAGAGGATTGGACCTTTCAGGCCACATCCTGTCTGGTCGAGCGAGACGGCAATGCTGCGACGATTATCCTGCGCGATGATGTGGCGGCTATCGATGTGGAAATTCTCCTAAAGCTCGACCCGGCGAGCGATGTCCTCACGCTCTCAACCAAGCTGACCAACAAAGGCGACCAACCGCTTGATGTGCATTGGCTTGCAGCTGGCAATGTGCCGTTGCCCAGCGACGCGAAGGCCGTTCGATCCTATGGTGGTCGTCACAATGGCGAATTTGTGGCGATCGATGATCCACTCTCTCGCAGCCTATGGCGGCGAGAAAATCGGCGCGGCTTAACCTCTCACGATGCCTTTCCCGGCGCGATTGTGACCTGTGATGATGGCACCACCTATGGTGCTCAATTCGCCTGGTCAGGCAATCATGCCCAACAGATTGAGTGGCTCGATGACGGCCGTTGGCATTGGCAGATGGGCGAATGGCTGGCGCCCGGGGAAGTGGCGCTCGAACCCGGCGAAGCTCTTGAAACGCCAGAGATGTTGGTCACTTGCGCCGCCGATGCCAATGGCGTCGCGCAGAATTTCCACGCTGCAATCCGATCTCGGACGAATTGGCCCGGCGGCACCATGAAGCCCCGCCCGGTTCATCTGAACACATGGGAAGGCTTCTACTTCAACCATGATGAGGCCGCACTCAAAGACCTTGCAACATCAGCGGCAGAGGTAGGGATTGAGCGCTTCGTGCTGGATGATGGCTGGTTCGCAGGCCGCAATGATGACCGAACGTCGCTTGGCGATTGGTGGCCGGATGCGAACAAATACCCTAATGGTTTAAAGCCACTCGCCGATCATGTGACGGGTCTCGGCATGGAGTTTGGCCTGTGGGTCGAACCAGAAATGGTCAATCCCGATAGTGAGCTTTGCCGCACCTATCCTGATTGGGCTTTCTGCGTGCAAGGCCGCCCCGCGATCACTGCGCGCAATCAGCTCGTCCTTGATCTGACGCGGCCAGAAGTCTGTGATTATCTCTATCAGAAAATCGCGGATTTGTTGGCCACGCTCCCCATTTCTTATCTCAAATGGGATCATAATCGCGATCTGACCGTCGCCGGGCAGCGCCCCAAATATCGGGCGCAAGTGCAGGAGGCTTATGCCTTGATGGCGCGGATCACCGCGGCTTTTCCGCATGTTGAGATAGAGGCGTGCGCTGGCGGCGGTGGCCGGATCGATGCCGGGATTGCGCGTTACACGCATCGCTTTTGGGTGAGTGATAACAATGACGCGACTAGCCGCATCGCCATCCAGCGCGGTTTCCTGCAGTTCATGCCGCCGGAACTGATGGGCGCGCATATTGGTGCTGCGCCATCACACGCGACAGGCCGGGTGCAATCGCTCAACTTCCGCAGCATGGTCGCTTTGCCCGGGCATCTGGGCGTCGAATTTGATGTGCGCAAAGTGGAAGGTGCGCAGCGGGAGGCTCTGAAAAGCTGGATTGCCACCTACAAGACGATGCGCGATCAACTTCATGGCGGCAAAGTCTGGACGGGAGATGCGGGAGACTCGCTTCTGTGGCAAGCGCATGGCGACGAAGGGGAAGTCATCCTGTTCCTTTATCGCACTTTGCCGACGGCGCTGCGTTACTCGCCCGCGATCAGACTGCCGATGCTCTCCGAAAAACGCCGCTATCGTGTGACGCCGTTGGGCAAGGAAGCATCAGACCATGATGGTGCATGGCTGAAAGCAGCGGGCCTGCCCTCACCACCCCTGCGTGGTGAACAAGCGCAAATCTTCAGGATCATCGCCCTATGATCTTTGACCCCTCCGATCATCCGCATCGTCGCTATAATCCGCTCGCTGATGAGTGGGTCTTGGTATCGCCGCACCGCGCCAAGCGGCCGTGGCAGGGCCAAGAAGATGCACCGGAGTTAGCGGCGCAACCGCCCAATGATCCCAATTGTTATCTCTGCCCCGGCAATGCGCGCGTGACGGGTGAAGTGAACCCGGATTATTCCGGGCCCTTCGTGTTCAAAAATGATTTCGCGGCACTGATGCCCGACAGCCCATCGCCCGAAGCCGCAGACAAGCTATTCCGCGCCGAAGCCGCGCATGGGGAGAGCCGAGTGATCTGCTTCTCGCCTGATCATTCGAAGACGCTGCCGGAGCTCGCGCTTTCCGAAATTCGAAGCGTCATCAATTGCTGGGCGGAACAATCAGCAGAGCTTGGCCAGCATTATGCCTATGCCCAAGTCTTTGAGAATAAGGGCAGCATGATGGGCTGTTCAAATCCGCATCCCCACGGGCAAGTCTGGGCAACTGATTATCTGCCCCAATTGGTCGCGACCGAGGATCGCACCCAGGCCGCATGGAGCGGCGCAAAGCCAATGTTGTTGGAAGTTGCTGAACGAGAAGCAGCCGGGCCACGCGTGGCTGTTGAAACCGAACATTGGCTCGCTATCGTCCCTTGGTGGGCGGCTTGGCCCTTTGAGACATTGCTTTTGCCGCGTTTTGCCGTGCAGCGCTTGGATCAATTGGACGATGCCCAGCGCGATGATTTGGCGGTGGCATTGAAAGAACTGACGGCGCGCTATGACAATCTCTTCCGCTGCTCTTTCCCCTATTCCATGGGCTGGCACGGCGCGCCTTTTGTCGACACGGCCACCGATCATTGGCAGTTGCACGCCCATTTCTATCCGCCGCTCCTCCGCTCAGCCTCGGTTCGCAAGTTCATGGTTGGCTTTGAAATGTTGGCAGAGGCGCAACGCGATTTGACACCCGAACAAGCCGCCGAACGGTTGCGGAATGTCAGCAGCCTGCACTATCGCTCCGCTCATGATTGAAGCGCTCGATACCCTGTTTCGTGAGACGTTCGGCGAATTGCCGACGGTTGTCGCTCGTGCGCCCGGACGCGTGAATCTCATTGGCGAACATACCGATTATAATGATGGCTTCGTTTTGCCTTGCGCGATTGGCAAGCAGACTTTGGCCGCTGTTAGCGCGCGAGCGGACGGCATGGTGCATGTCATTGCGGCAGATCTTGGCGGGTTGAAAACCAGCTTTTCGTTGCGGGAGCCTATTGCGCCAAGCGATGCTGCGCCTTGGTCCAATTATGTGCGTGGGATGGTCCATGGGTTGATGGCGGATGGGCTTGCCCTGACCGGTGCGAATATCGCGCTCATCGGGGATATGCCGCAAGGCGCAGGGCTTTCCTCGTCGGCAGCACTCGAAAATGCGGTCGGTTTGGCGCTGGCGGCGCTCGGTGGACGGGCGGATATTGACCGTACCCAATTGGCTTTGCTTGGCCAGCGGACCGAACATGATTTTGCTGGATGCAAATGTGGGATCATGGATCAGTTGGCCAGTGCGCGAGCGGATGAAGGGGTAGCACTGCTGATCGATTGCCGATCGCTTGATGCAACGCCGATTTCCATACCCCCCGATTTGGCGATCATGATCGTTCATTCCGGCATCACGCGTGGGCTGGTCGATGGTGAATATAATGCCCGGCGTGCGCAGTGCGAGACGGCCGCGCTTCACTATGGTGTGGCGGCTCTCCGGGACTTGGTCGATGTGCCGCCCCAAGAAACGCTCGACGATTTGGCTTATCGCCGCGCCCGCCATGTGATCACGGAAAATTCGCGAACCTTGGCGGCTGCGGATGCTTTGAATGCCGGAAACGCCGCTAAACTGGGTCAGCTGATGGCAGAATCGCATGCTTCCATGCGCGATGATTTTGAAATCACCTTGCCTGCCATCGATGATTTGGTGGCTTTGCTGCAAAAGGCGATTGGCGCAGAGGGCGGTGCGCGAATGACGGGCGGTGGATTTGGCGGCGCTGTGGTTGCGCTTCTCCCGGGGTCACGCGTCGATGAGGTCACGGCGGCTGTGCGCGCTAGCTATCAAACGCCATCGGGGCTGACGCCAAATATTCAGATTGAGAAACCTGCTCAAGGGGCGTCATTTTTGCGTTAGGCGACGATCAAGCAAGCGTCACGAAACTATCCAAAACCCGTTTCCGCCCAGCCTGCTCAAAGTCAATCTCAAGCTTATTGCCTTCAATCTCAGCAACGCTGCCATAGCCGAATTTGGTGTGAAATACGCGCTGGCCAAATGCGATGTCGCTGCGGCCCTTATTGCCGAGGCTGATTGCGGATGATCGCGCTTCGACAACCCGAGATGGCGTGGTCGAGTAGCTGCCTGATGCGCGTTGCCAACCCGGACCCCGTCCGGTGCCGCGCTGAAGATGGGCAAAGGGATCGCTGTTGCTCGCCCAATTGGCGCGCCACATCGTTTCTCCGCCCGCCATGCTGGTTTCCATGTCGATATGATCGGCGGGCAGCTCGGCAATGAAGCGAGAGGGGATAGAGCTGGTCCATTGACCATAGATGCGGCGATTGGCCGCGTGGAAAATCGTGCAGTGCCGCCGCGCCCGCGTGATCGCGACATAGGCCAAGCGGCGTTCTTCCTCGAGGCTGGCAAGCCCGCCTTCATCTAGGGATCGTTGCGATGGAAACACGCCTTCTTCCCATCCGACCAGGAACACTCGCTCAAACTCCAAGCCCTTGGCGGCGTGGATCGTCATCATGGTCAGCTTTTCGCCATCGGCGCTTGCTTCATTATCCATGACCAAGCTGACATGCTCAAGGAACGCGCCAAGCGTTTCATATTCCTCCATGGCGCGGACAAGCTCAGTGAGATTTTCCAAACGCCCTGCGGCTTCAGCGGTTTTTTCGGCTTGAAGCGCGATCGTGTAACCGCTTTCATCAAGGATCGCGCGGGCAAGATCAGGATGGGACAGGGCGGTCGCTCGATCCCGCCAGCTCGCCAAATCGCGAACGAACTGACCTAGGGCGCGTCGGGCTTGCGGCGTCAATTCGTCTGTCTCCAGAATATCGACGGCGGCTTGCGTCAGCGGAACCCGCTGCAATCGCGCCAAGGTCTGCACCTTGGCCACAGCCTTGTCGCCGAGCCCCCGCTTGGGCACATTGACGATCCGTTCAAAGGCGAGATCATCGGCAGGCTGATTGACGAGGCGAAGATAGGCCAAGGCATCGCGAATTTCGGCACGCTCATAAAAGCGGAAGCCCCCGACAATCTTGTAGGGCAAGCCAATCGAAATGAAGCGGTCCTCAAACTCGCGCGTCTGAAATTGCGCGCGGACGAGGATCGCTGCATCGTCGAGGCTGCCGCCCGATCGCTGATGATCCTCGGCCAGCTCGCCAACCCGCCGGGCCTCTTCCGGGCCATCCCAAACACCTACGACCTTCACCTTGTCGCCGTCATTAAGCTCGGTCCACAGTGTCTTGCCGAGCCGTTCGCCATTCTTGGCGATCAGGCCAGATGCCGCGCCGAGGATATGCGGCGTAGAGCGATAATTCTGCTCCAGCTTGATGATCTTCGCGCCCGGAAAGTCCTTCTCATACTTCAGGATATTGGCGACTTCCGCACCGCGCCAGCTGTAGATGGATTGATCATCATCGCCAACGCAGCAGATATTCTTGCGAGTCTGAGCGAGCAGCCTCAGCCACAGATATTGGACGCTGTTCGTATCCTGATATTCGTCGACAAGGATATATTTGAAGCGCTTTTGATACTCCTCCAGCACATCCCGATGGCTCTTCAGGATCGTGAGCATGTGGAGCAGCAGATCGCCGAAATCGCAGGCGTTGAGCGCTTTCAGTCGATCCTGATAGAGGGTGTAGAGCTTTGCTCCGCGCCCTTCGGCAAAGCGCTCGCTTTCGCCTGCATCGATATCCGCAGGCATCAGGCCCTTATTCTTCCACTGATCAATCAGGCCGCCCAGAACCCGCGCGGTCCAGCGTTTCTCGTCTAGTTCTTCCAACGAGATCACCTGTTTCAGCAAGCGGATCTGATCATCCGTATCGAGAATGGTGAAATTAGATTGGAGCCCAACCAGCTCCGCATGGCGGCGAAGCATTTTCGCGCCAATCGAATGGAAAGTGCCAAGCCAAGGCATGCCTTCCACGGCGTCGCCAATGATCCTGCCGACTCGCTCTCGCATTTCCCGCGCGGCTTTGTTGGTGAAGGTCACCGCGAGGATTTCAGATGGCCAAGCGCTGCGGGTCGCGATGATATGGGCGAGCCGGGCGGTGAGGGCCGCTGTCTTTCCTGTGCCAGCGCCCGCGAGCATCAACACAGGGCCATCAATGGTCAGCACAGCTTCCCGTTGGGGCGCGTTCAGGCCCTTCAAATAGGGGGCTTCCATCGATTGGGCCGGAATATTCATCCTGAACGCTTAGGGAACAGAGCGAGATGGCGCAAGGCAGCGAAACATCCGTCCGTCGAGTGCCAGCAAGCCAAGGGCGATGAGCGCAATTCCCGCCATTTGCTGGGGAAGGATGACTTCATCGAGGAAGAGCGCACCCAGCAAGATCGCAATTGGCGGAATAGTGAGCGGAATGAGCAACGCATTGCTCGCCCCAGCGCTGGCGATCAGGCGGAAATAAAGGAGATAGGCAAAGCTTGTGCCGACCAACGCCAAGGTCGCGAGCGACGCCAAGGCGGCAAGACCCGGCATAGGCAAGGCCCAAGGTGTCTCAGTGAGCAGAACGATGGGAATCATCATGAGCGATGCCGTGCAGACTTGGCCGGTCGCGATTTGCATGGGGGATAAGCCAGTGTCTCCCATTCGGAGCGCATAGACGCCTGCTAAAGCGTAAAAGAGCGTGGCCCCCGCGCAGGCCAGCTGCGCCATCACATTCTCACCTGCGCCCGTCAAAGCGCCGCTCCCCATCATTACGCCAACCCCCGCAAATCCGGTGAGAACACCAAACAGGCGAAGCGGTGTGGCTTTCTCATTCTGCGTCAAGAAATGCGCCACGATCACACCCCACAAAGGGGTAGTGGCGTTGAGGACGGAGGCCAACCCACTGGGAATCCGCGCTTGCCCCCAAGTGAAAATGATCAGGGGGATGGCGATGTTAAGCGCGCCAAGGATCGTGAATTGCTTCCAGATGGTTGCGGTCATTGGCAGGCCTTCGCCAGTGTAGCGCAGCCACAAGAGCATCGGCGGGATGGCTAGCGCAAAGCGAAGGAAGACCATCGTGTTGGCTGGCATATCGCGCAACACAATGACGATCAGGAAGAAAGCGCTCCCCCAGATCAGCGAGAGGATCGCGATTAGCCCCCAATCTTGGGCGGTCATCGATTTGGGGGCTATGGTCATAGCGGCGGCGTTAGGGATAGTCGGCCGCGCCCGCAATCATTTACCCCCTTTTCGCCGCAGCAATTTGCGTGCACCGCGCTTGGATGACGAAACCAGCATCTCCGCGCCGCATTCTTGGCGCATCCATGGTCGGCACCGCAGTCGAATTTTATGACTTCTATATCTATGCAACGGCTGCGGCATTGGTCTTCGGCCCGCTTTTCTTCCCGAGCGAAACGCCGGGATTGGCACAAATGGCAAGTTATGCCAGCTTTGCCGTGGCCTTCTTCGCGCGTCCCTTGGGGGCCGTGGCCTTTGGCCATTATGGGGATAGGGTAGGGCGCAAATCGACCCTAGTCGCTTCGCTGATGATCATGGGCGTGTCCACTTTCCTCATCGCTTTCCTGCCGACTTATGCCGTGATTGGCTGGCTGGCGCCTGCGCTTCTTTGTTTGCTCCGCTTCGGCCAAGGCTTTGGTCTTGGCGGCGAATGGGGCGGTGCGGCTTTGCTTGCGGTTGAAAATGCACCACCGGGCAAGCGCGGGCTTTATGGGATATTCCCGCAACTAGGCGCGCCGATTGGCTTCATTGTCTCCAACGGCTTCTTCCTCTTGCTGGGGCTCTGGCTAAGCGACGATGAGTTTATGGATTGGGGCTGGCGGATCCCTTTCTTGGGCAGTGCCTTGCTTGTCATCATTGGGCTTTGGGTGCGGCTGCGCTTGACCGAAACGCCTGCTTTTTCCGAAGCCTTGGCCGAAGCCGCTCCGCCCAAAGTGCCACTTGCAACGCTGTTCCGCGATCATTGGCGCGAAGTGCTGGGCGGCACAGCTGCCGCCATTGCCTGCTTTGCGATCTTCTATCTGACGACGGCTTTTGCGTTGGGTTATGGGATCAAAACTCTGGGCATCCCTCGGGAGACGTTCCTCATTTATCAGTTGATCGCGATCCTGTTCTTGGCTGCGGGGATCATCGCATCAGGCTTTTTGGCGGATCGCTTTTCCGGTCGAGCGGTGCTGATGGCAGGATGCTTGATCACCATCCCCGTGGCTCTGTCGATCGAGCCGCTGATGGGCGCTGGGGCAGGGGGCATCATTGCCTTCTTGTCGATTGCGCTTTTCTCGATGGGATTGGTCTATGGCCCGCTCGGCAGCTGGCTCCCGGGCCTCTTCCCACCACTCGTCCGCTATTCCGGCGCATCGGTAACGTTTAACTTGGCGGGGATTTTGGGCGGTGGTCTCGCACCGCTCTTGGCCCAAAGCTTGGCAGACGCCCGAGGTCTTTGGGCCGTAGGGCTGTATCTCGCGGCTTGTGCTGCGGCGAGTTTGGTCGGGCTGGTGATGCTGAAGCCAGCACAATCGTCATTCCGGGCTTGACCC
>DLOX01000158.1:18758-28005 GCA_002478575.1 Sphingomonadales bacterium UBA7473
GGATCAAGTCCGGGGTGACGGAGGTGTGTCAGCTCAACCGTGTTGCTTCGCTGAACGGAATATCCTTGTCCGGACGGATGTCGCTGGGCAGGCCAAGGACGCGTTCGGCGATGATGTTCCGCAGGATTTCGTCGGTCCCACCTGCAATGCGCAGACCGGCAGAGCCAATATAGCTCCCCTGGAAGCGCGCAAGATGCGGCAGATTCTCGCCACTGATCAGGCCTGCACTTTCGCACAGGTCAGACGCGAAGGCCCCCATGTCTTGCATCGTGTTGGCAACGACAATCTTGGAGATTGAGCTTTCCGGACCCGGTGTCCGTCCCGAAGACAAGGCCGAAATCGTCCGCATCCGGGTCAGCGCAATGCCGCGATCATTGATATAGGCTTCGGCAATTTGATTGCGGACATGGCTTTGCTCAAGCGCATTGCCCTCTTCCAGATCAATCGCTTTGGCGAGTTCGATCATTTCCTGCACGCCAGGCGCGCTTGCCGGTTTGCCACCGACAGCCAAACGCTCATGCATCAAAGTCGTCAGCGAGACTTTCCAGCCTTCGCCAACGGCGCCGAGTCGGTGCGTATCTTTCACCCGAACATCGGTGAAGAAGACCTCGTTAAACTCACTGCCGCCGGACATTTGCTTGATCGGGCGGACTTCGACGCCGGGGGCCTTCATGTCCACGATGAACATGGTCAGGCCCTTATGCTTGGGCACAGATGGATCGGTCCGCGTGACAACAATGCCAAAGTCAGAAAGATGGGCACCCGATGTCCAGACCTTCTGGCCATTGATCACCCACTCATCGCCATCTGGTTCTGCGCGGGTGCGAATGCCGGCAAGGTCTGATCCTGCGGCAGGTTCTGAGAAGAGCTGGCACCAGACTTCCTCGCCCTTCATTGCGACGGGCACGTAGCGAGCCGCGATATCCGGCGACAGGCCATGGCTGAACACTGTTGGAATGCACATGCCAAGGCCAATGGCGTAAAGGCCCGTGGGGGCATTCACTTTGGCTTCTTCTTGGTTGAAGATGATTTGCTGCATCGCGGTGCCGCCTTGGCCGCCGACGGCTTTGGGCCAGGTGATGCCGACATAGCCTGCTTCATATTTTAGAGCCTGCCACGCTTTGGCTGCGGTGACCGCTTCTGCCCGACTGCTATGATCTTCGGCTCTGATTGAAGCCTTGTTGGCATTGATCCATTCGCGCACCTTCGCGCGGTAGGCGGCTTCTTCTGCTGTATCTTCGAAGTCCATTGTTCTTCTCCGTTCAATAAGGGTTGCGACTAGGCCGCAAAAGGCATGTTGCGCTGTTCAAGATTGCGGACGACGCGATCTGACCAATGGGTCTTTGATCCCAAAGACAGCGCCAAAGTGCGGGCGCGGCGATAGAAAAACTGGCAATCGCTCTCCCAAGTGAAACCAATGCCGCCGTGGAGCTGCACATTTTCTTCGGCGGCGAATTGATAGGCATCAATCGCCGCAACCCGCGCACCAGCGGCGGCAAGCGGAAGCTCCGGCGCATTGGTGAGCAGCGCCCAAGCGCCATAATAGGCGTGACTGCGGGCCAATTGGTTCTTGATGTACATATCAGCAAGCCGATGCTTAACGGCCTGATATCCGCCGATCTTGCGCCCGAAAGCCACGCGATCCTTCGCATAAGTCACGGACATTTCCATGGCCGCATCGGCACCGCCCAGCCCTTCAAAGGCCAAGAGGATGGCAGCCGATTGAAGGAAGCGTTCAAGTGCTTCACGCCCACCTGCCATAGCTTCGACAGGGGCATTGGACAAAGTAAGCCGCGATGAACGGCGGACGAGGTCAATCGTCTCAACATCCCCTATGGTCAAGCCAGCGGCTGATTTCTCAAGCAGATAAAGGCCATCATTGGCAGAGATGATGAAAAAGTCCGCTGAATGAGCGTCTGCCACAGGAGCCTTTTGGCCAGAGGCTTGGCCGCCTGCAATGGAGAGCTTTGATTTGCCGCCGGGAACAGCTGTGCCTTCGGCCAATGCGACTGCACCAATCGCCGAGCCATCAGCGAGCTTTGGAAGCCATTTGGCCTTTTGGGCGTCGGTGCCTGCGATTAGCAAAGCTTCAGTGGCAAGCAGCACAGACGAGGTGAAGGGCACGGGCGACAAAGCGCGGCCCACTTCTTCAGCCAAGACGCAAAGCTCAAGCACTGACAAGCCAAGCCCGCCAAGTTCTTCAGGAACGCGCAGCGCCGTCCAACCCAAAGCGACAATCTCGGCCCAAAGCGCAGCGTCATGGCTGCTGCCGCTGTTCATGACGGCCCGGGCCTTGGTCCGGTCAGATTTATCCTCAAGAAAGCGCCGCGCTTGATCGCGCAATGCTTCTGCCTCATCCGAAAATTGGAAATTCATCGCTGCAGTCCTCTCTTACTTTACGTAAGCGTAAAGGGCAGGGGAAGGCAGCCGTCAAGCCAAAAGATGCCTGTCAAAAATGAGGCTGGTTGAGGCCTAGATCGTCAGTCGGCCATGATCCAACTTCGGCAAGACGTAACGCGAGAACATGTCGCATTCGTTGATGTGCGGATAGCCTGACAGGATGAAGGCCTCGATGCCAACGTCCTGATAGGCCTTGAGCTTTGCCAAGACTTGATCAGGATTGCCGACAATCGCGGCACCACAGCCTGATCGCGCACGGCCAATGCCTGTCCAGAGATTATCCTCAATATAGCCGTCATTGGCAGCCGAAGCTTCACGCAGTTCGGCCTGACGGGCGACGCCAAAGGTTTGCGCATCCAGAGATTTATTACGGATCTCAGCGCCCTTGTCTGCATCGAGCTTCGACAGCAAACGATCCGCATAGGCGCGGGCTTCTTCTTCTGTCTCGCGCACGATGACATGGCTGCGGAAGCCATATTTCAAGGTGCGACCGAATTTGGCGGCGCGGGCCTTCATATCCTCGACCAAGTCTTTTGCACCTTGCACGGTTTCTGGCCACATTAGATAGACATCGCAGCCTTCGGCCGCCGCGTCTTTCGCAGCAGGCGATAAGCCCCCAAAATAAAGCGGCGGGCATTTGCCTGATACCGTCGTCATCCGGGGCGGCGCCAAATCAAATTGATAATGCTCGCCTTGATGGTTCAGATGCTCTCCATTCAGCAACGTCTTCAGGATATGCATCGCTTCGACGGTGCGGCGATAGCGTGGCTCTGAGTCGATCTTCTCGCCGGGCATATCCGATGAGATGATGTTGATGGTCAGCCGTCCGCCTAAGATGCGGTCAAGCGTCGCGATCTGGCGGGCCAATTGCGGCGGCCAAGTCTCGCCAATGCGCACGGCCATCAAGAGGCGGATCGTTTTGGTCAACACGCCGATAGCAGCCGCAAATGCGGTTGTATCCAAGCCCAAAGCATAACCGGAGGGCAGCAGGATATTGTCAAACCCGCCTTTTTCGGCATTTAGCACGATGTTACGGCAATGATCCCAGCTGGAGGCAAGCGCCGGATCGGGCTGGCCTAGAAATTCATAGTCATCGTCGCAAAGGGCGGAAAACCAGCTTACTTCAACGGTCATGGCAATGGCTCCTGACGGGAAGCGACCAGCACTTTATACCATAAGGCGCGGGTCCAAGTGACTTTAAGAGCATCGGCGGCTTCGGCGATGCGAGCGGCTTGTTGTGAACCAACAATCGGGACAATGCCCGCTGGATGAGCCATGACCCAAGCATAGGCGGCAGCAGTGCGCGACACGCCTTGCGTTTTAGCAATGGCATCCAGTTCTGCCGCGACGGCCTGTTCGCGAGCATTGGTTGGGTTGGCGATACGGCCTTGGCCCAAGGGCGACCAACCAAGAACAGCCATGCCCAGCTCCATCGCCAGATCAAGCTCGCCACTTTCGATGGCACCCAACTGCACGGCCGAAAATTCAGGCTGTGTGGTTGCGATGGGGAAGGGGAGATAGGCCTTCAAACTGCGGATTTGCGCAGGCGTGAAGTTGGAGACGCCAACCGCGCCGATTTTGCCCGATGCAACAGCAGTTTCCAGAGCCTTTGCGACTTCTTGCGGATGCGTCAAAATGTCGGGGCGGTGAATTTGCCAGAGATCGAGATGGTCAACACCAAGGCGGCTGAGCGAGGCATCAATGGCAGCGGCGATATACTCAGCGCTTGAGTCGTAAGGCGCGCCGATGATGATTCCGCCCTTGGAAGCGAGAACCATCTGGTCGCGAAGGCCAGGGGATGCGGCAAAGACCTTGCCGAGCAAGGCTTCGGACGCACCGAAAGGCTCGCCATTATCTGGTCCGTAAATGTCTGCCGTATCGAACAGGGTGATTCCCGCAGCGAGGGCAGCCTCGACTAGGGCTTGAGCCGCTTGCACATCATTGCCTTTGAAGCGCCACATGCCCCAGGCAAGTGGGCTAATAGGCTTGCCGCCCGGCCCAAGGAAGCGCTGCTTCGGCGTGGCGGGGAGAGTGCGAGCTAAAGACATAGAAGCGGGCCTGACTGATTTTCTGACAACGATGTCTTAAAGTGAACAGTTTGAGGCGAGAGGTCAAGCCTTCACGGACGAACGCGTGTTGTGCTGGCTCGGACCATAAGCTCATGCGGCAGCCTTTGGTGGATCGCACCTTCATCTTGGCCGAAGAGCAAGCCCGTCGCGGCATAAGCCAAATCGCGCGTCGGTTGGCGGATTGTCGTGAGCGGAGGCCATACAAGTTGCGCCAAATCCGTATCATCAAAGCCCGCAACTGAAAGGTCTTGCGGCACATCAAGGCCCATACGGTGAGCGTATGAAAGCACGCCTGCGGCCATGTCATCATTGCTGGCAAAAATCGCGGTGGGCTTGGCGCGGCGCTTCAAAAGCTCCTCGGCGGCTGCCATCCCGCTGGCGAAATCGAAGAGGCCTGGGCGCACTAGGTCGGGCTCGTAGTCAATCCCGGCGCGGTCCAAGGCGCGCCGATATCCATAATGTCGCTGATCGCTTGCCATATGATTCGGATGGCCCAGGATGAAGCCAATCCTGCGATGCCCTTCATTGATCAAATGCATCGTCATATCATCTGCGGCTTGCGCATCATCCATGAAGACCGAGCTCGTGATTGCATGATTGGTGCCGGGGGAAATGCGAACGAACCTGATGCCGCGCCGCTCCAGCTCAGCAAGCGCTTCGGGCGCGTCGGTCACAGGAGATGACAGGATCACGCCATCGACATGGGTTTCATCAATCAGGCCGCCAATTTCTTGTGCCAGATTTTCAGATGCAATATCAACGGGTTGAGCAAGCATGCGCACGCCCTCGGCTCTACATCGCGCCCAAACGCCTTCTTGAATCGCGTGAATATAATAGGGGCTGTGATTGTCATAAATGAGCGCAATCTGAAAAGATCGAGATCCAGCGAGCGTCCGTGCGGCAAGGCTGGGGCTGAAATTCAGCTGCGCGACGGCCGCTTCTACGCGACGGCGCGTTTCATCACGAACATATTTTTCTTTGTTCATCACGCGCGAAACGGTCTTGATCGACACGCCTGCCACGCGAGAGACGTCCTTGATCGTTACCCTCATTCATCGAAGCTAACAGTCACTCGTCGCAACAGCAAGCGGATCAGAATAAGAGGGGCTTGCCAAATATGCCTCTTTTGTGACAAGGCTGTCAGAAGAGGAGGATGCTTTGGCATCAAAAATTCGTTATGGCCTGTCTGGCACAGGTATGATGGGTATCGAGCATATCCAAAATCTGGCATTGATGCCGGATGCAGTTGTTTGCGGTCTTGCTGACCCAACGCCAACGTCGATTGAATGGTCGAAATCGGCGCTAGGCGAAGCGAGCCAAGGCGTAGCGACTTTCTCATCCACTGCTGAAATGGCTGCTTCGGGCTTGGTCGATGCGGTCATCCTTGCCTCGCCCAATTACACGCACCGCGCAGAGCTTGAGCCGCTATTTGATGCGGGCGTTCACATATTATGTGAAAAGCCAATCGCGACGACCATCGAAGATGCGCGCTGGATTGTGGAGCGCGCTGCCGCATCCAAGGGCATTTTCTGGACGGCGATGGAATATCGCTACATGCCGCCTGCGGCGGAATTCATCCGTCAGGTCCATGCCAAGCGGATTGGCGAACTTAAGATGCTCTCGATCCGCGAACATCGCTTTCCCTTCTTGCAGAAAGTTGGCGACTGGAATCGCTTTGCAGCGAACACCGGCGGTACGATGGTTGAGAAGTGCTGCCACTTCTTTGATCTGATGCGGCTGATCACGCAGAGCGAGCCTGTCCGTGTGTACTGCTCCGGCGCGATGGATGTGAACCATCTCGACGAGCAATATGACGGCCGTACGCCCGACATCATCGACAATAGCTATACGACCGTTGATTTCGCCAACGGCGTCCGCGCGATGCTGGATCTGAGCATGTTTGCCGAAGGCGCAGAGAATCAGGAAGAAATCACAGCAGTTGGAGACAAGGCGCGGCTCGATTGCTTGATCCCTGCAGGCGATCTGGTTTTCTCCCCGCGCACGGGCTTCATGAACCCCAAAGCCGTTGAGCGCAGCCATGTTGAAGTGGACGCAGCAGTGCTGGCTGCAGGCCATCACCATGGCTCAACCTATTATGAGCATCAGAAATTCTTTGCAGCAGTGCGCGGCGAAGGCCCGGTAGAGGTCACCGCACATGATGGGCTGATGGCCGTTGCTATTGGCACAGCGGCTGAAATCAGCGCTCGTGAGAAGCGCGTTGTTGAAATGAGTGAATTAGGTTTTTGAAATCAGACCCGTAACGGAGTGGATAACCACCCGGGCGGTATGAAAAAGCAGGAAGGAAGACCCCAATGAAGACTTTTTTGAAAGCGAGCAGCGCCCTGGCCCTGATCGCCACATCCAGCGCTGGCTGGGCCCAAGAAGCTGAAGATGATGGTGCAGGCAATGCAGAAATCATCGTCACCGCGCAAAAGCGTGAAGAAAATCTGCAAGAAATTCCGCTGGCCGTATCGGTCGTGGGCGGGGAAGCGCTTGCCAAGAGCGGTGCCTTGACGCTGGAAAATGCCCAATATCTGGTTCCGAGCTTGAACTTCCGCAAATCCGGCACGACGCTGAACCAAGCCTTGTTCTTGCGCGGCGTTGGCACAATCAACTTCTCAATCGCAGCAGAGCCTTCGGTCGCCGCTGTTCTTGATGGCGTTGTGCTCAGCCGTGCAGGCGAAGGCTTCACCGATTTGTTCGACGTTGAGCGCATCGAAGTGTTGCGTGGCCCACAAGGCACTTTGTTCGGCAAGAACGCGTCTGCCGGTGTGGTTTCCATTGTCACCAAGCGCCCTTCAAAGGATTTTGAAGGCATTGTTGAGCTGACCGCCAACGAAGGCGACGAATATCGCGGTCGCGCGACGATCAACTTGCCATTGGGTGAAAATCTGCGTTCGCGCTTCACTGGTTTTTACGGCCAGTATGATGGCAACATCACCAACATTACGACCGGGAACAAGGTCAATGGCTACAAGCGTTATGGCTTCCGCGGGGCGATTGAAGCCGATTTGGGCGAGACAATTTCGCTGACTCTGCGTGGCGATTGGCGCAAGGCCAAAGATGATTGCTGTGCGGAAGTCATCGGCACGGTCCCAACCAACGCAGCGGCTTTGGCCTTGGCTGGCACGAACATCAATGGTGATGAAACGCGTCGCGTTGCTCAAAACCTCGTGACGGCGACAAACGAAAAGAGCTGGGGCATTTCGCTTCAAGCTGATGTCGAACTGGGCGAACATACCTTGACTTCCATCACGTCGTATCGCGGATGGGACAATACGGAAATCCGCGACGGTGACTGGCTGGATCGCCCTTATGTTGGGATCAACCAACTGCACGATTCCGGGCCGCAAAAAGCGAATACATTCACCCAAGAAGTTCGGCTTGCTTCGCCAACCGGCCAGTTCCTTGAATATGTGTTGGGTGCCTATTACTCAAAGGCAGATGCAGACCGTACCTTCTCTCGCAGCGTCGTAAGCTGCACTGCGTCGACACTGGCAGCAGTTGCTCCGGGTTTGACGCCTTGCTCGACGGCAGCAGGCGTATCGACCATCACAACCCCATTCGGATCGGCTGATTTCGGTTCGGTGTTCAAGAATTTCTCGCTCTTCGGCCAAGCCACTGCGAACATCTCAGACACGTTCCGCTTCATCGGCGGTTTGCGTTGGACGCAGGACAAGCTGAATGTTTATCACATTCGCCGCACAACCCTCGCTGGCCCCGGCATTGGTGGTAACTTTGACGCCGGTGTGTTCAACAATGGCTTGTTGGCAACGCCACCAGCAACGGGTTTTGTATCTGGCGTTTCAAACGGAGTTCCGTTCACCGCCCGCACGAAGAATGACAATGTTTCGGGTAAGGCGGCGCTTCAAGTCGATCTGTCCGACGACATCATGGCCTATGCCAGCTACACGCGTGGCTATAAGGGCCCAGCATATAACGTGTTCTTCAACATGGCAGCGATTCACACGAACGTCATCGATCCTGAAACGGTGAATGCGTTTGAAGGTGGCTTGAAGAACAGCTTCCTTGGCGGTGATTTGATCGTGAACATCGCGGCCTATTACGCCAAGTATAAGAATTATCAGGCCAATATTCCTGACTTTGTAAACAACGTTCGGACGACACGCTTGATCAATGCCGGCACAGTATCCACCAAGGGCTTTGAACTTGATTTCCAAGCGCGGCCCTCGCGGAATCTTACCATTTCCGGTGGTCTTGCGTACTCAAGAGCGCGCGTCGTGGCATTCCAGCTTGCTCCAGGCCTAACGGAAGCGGATCGCATCCCAAGCGGATCGCAGCTCCCCAACGCGCCCGATTGGAAAATGTCATTGGGTGCTCAATATAATTGGGAAACCGGTGGTTTCGCCAATGTTGAACTTGGCGCTCAAATGGCAATGCAGTCAGATCAAATCTATGAACTGAGTGCGACACGTGCGATTACTCTTGGTTCGACTGTCGATGGTTATGCAACGGTTGATGCCAGCGTTGCTGTCGTTGATCCTAACGACGCGTGGCGCTTGACCTTCGCTGTCAAGAATCTGTTCGACAAGAGCTTTGCGTCCTCGATCGTTTCGGGCGGCCCCGGTGGCGCGTTCCGTTACATCATTCCTCGCGAAGCCGATCGTTACTTTGGCGTCACCGCGCGGATTAACTTCGGCGGGAAATAAGCAAATCCCTTGGTGGGTCGCAAAGAAAAGGGCCGGTGGAAAGATCCACCGGCCCTTTTTTATTTGGTCTATTGTTTCAACGCGCTCACCCTGAGCGGTTGTTGTGGA
>DLOX01000070.1 GCA_002478575.1 Sphingomonadales bacterium UBA7473
TCGGCGTCGCCAAGGGCATCGACCGCGATGCCGGCAAGGAAGAATTCTACCGCCCCGGCGAGCCGCCCTTCGCGCTCCAGCGCAACGACCCCGTCCTCTATTTCATCCAGCGCCTGCGCGACGAGGCGCACCGCTTCGCCATCGGCGCGCACCGCAACAAGCGCAGCAAAGCGATCACCGCGAGTCCGCTTGATGAAGTCCCCGGCATCGGCCCTGCGCGCAAGAAAGCACTGCTGATGCACTTCGGTACAGCGCGCGCGGTGCGCGGGGCAAGTCTGGAGGATTTGGCAATGGCTCCGGGTGTGTCTGCGGCGGTCGCGCGGGTGGTGTATGATTTTTATCATGGGGGTGGGTGATTTGTCGCGATCACTAAATCTGTTATCATCTGCATCATGAGCAAGCCCAAAGCCCTAGACCCAACCACACGGCGCAGCATTGAAATGTATCTTGATCGCATCGAGAAGCGTTTCCCGATTGCGGAAGTATGGCTTTATGGGTCGCGCGCGAGGGGCGATGCAAAGCCTGATAGTGACGCTGACCTAGCCATCATATTGAATGGGCCAAAGCAGCGAGCAATGACGGTTGCGTTGGCGATGAATGATCCTGCCTATGATATCATGTTAGAAACAGGGCTAAACATTTCCGCCTATCCAATCTGGCAAGAAGATTGGAAGCATCCAGAAAACCATAGTAATCCTTGGCTAATCGCCAACATCAAGCGAGAGGGCGTCTCGCTGTGACGCCTGAAGTTTGGATGGCGAAAGCAGAACGATGCTTGTCGTCAGCCGAACTTCTCTTGGAAAGTGGAGATCCCGATGCGGCTTGCAATCGTTCTTACTATGCAATGTTCAACGCAGCACGAGCAGCACTGTTGATCATTGGTCTAAGTGAAAGCGCAATGTCCAAGACCCATTCAACGCTCATCGGTGCATTTGGCCTTCATATCGCCAAAGCCGAGCTCGTCCCGACAGAAATGGGGCGGCTCTTTAGCCGGGAATCTCACCGGCGGTTGCTAAGCGACTATGAGGGCGACGGCGCATCGGTCGCTGAAGCTCAAGACTCTGTGGCCAATGCAAATCGATTTGTCTCCGCAGTTCGATCATGGATCGAACTGCGGCAAATAAGTGGGTAAACTCACCGCTGATCCAGCTGCGCCCGCACCGCCATCAGGCCAGCCCTTGTGATCCGATACGGCCCGCCGCCCAAGCTGCCGATCAGTCGGCGTTTGCGGAGTTTCTTGAAGACTCCCATCGTACAATCGTCGAGCCGCCAGCCGTCGCGGTTGACGCAATCGATTTCGATAATCGCGCCGCGTTCATCGAACCGGTGATAGATGGAGCCTCCTTGCGCCAGCGCGTGAAGGACGCGCTGTTCTTGCTTTGAAACATTCATTGAAAACCTGCTTATGTTGATCATGAAACAGCGCTGTCGAGGAAAGGCATCGGCTTTCCTCGGGCGCATGGTCATCGGCAGGTGATCTCTTTAGATCAGCTGCCGGATCAACGGGCGGCATTCTCGTTCATAAATTCCAACACTTAGGTGCGGGCTTTGAATATCAAACTGAGCGACTCACGCAAGCCCCTTGCGTTGGGGCGATGCTGCGTTAAGCGAATAGGCGAAACAAGGGGGAAATCATGCCAGCCATCAAGGCCAATGGAATAGAGCTATTCTATGACGAAGCGGGCGATGCCGATGCGCCTGTCATCTTGCTGATCATGGGGCTTGGCACCCAGATGATTGCTTGGCCCGATGCCTTTGTGCAAGGGTTGGCTGCCCAAGGCTTTCGCGTGATCCGCTTTGACAATCGCGATATTGGGCTTTCAACGCATCTCCATGGCGCGCCCAGCCCCAATCTCATTTGGACAGTGATCGCGTCGCGGCTTGGGCTGCCCGTTGGTGTGGCTTACTCTCTGTCTGATATGGCGGCTGACACGATTGGCCTGATGGACGCGCTTGGCATCCAGAAGGCCCATGTTGTCGGCGCTTCGATGGGTGGGATGATCGCGCAGAATGTTGCGGCGCTTTATCCGGAGCGGGTATCGAGTTTGATCAGCATCATGTCTTCCAGCGGTGCTCCGGGTCTTCCCGGTCCAACGCCTGAACTGCGCAAGCGGATGATGCAGCCGCGCCCGGATGGGTCTCAACGCGCCGAAGCCATTGCTGCCGGCACCGAAATGCAAAAGCTGATATCTTTCGACGACCCTGCCAGAGCGCCCGATGCGCTTGAGAAACTGGTGACGGACGCGTTCGATCGCGCTTATCATCCGGTTGGGGCGCGACGGCAGTTGCTGGCGATCCTCACCGATACGGGGCGTCCAGCGCGTCTGGCAAAGGTCAAAGCACTTACGCTTGTTATCCATGGAGCTGCTGATCCGCTGGTTCCTCTGGCGTGCAGCGCAGATATCGCCAAGCGCATCCCCGGCGCAAAGCTTGAGGTGATTGAAGCGATGGCCCATGATCTGCCGCCGTCTCAGATCGGCCACATGGTCTCCCTCATCGCCCAACATGCCAAATCGGCATGATGAGCAAAGGTGACAGTCTCTAAACCCGCGCTATAGTTGATCGCATGACGAAACAGCCTGCTGATACTCCACCCAAATTTGAAGACCGGGTTTTCCTTGGTTTTGTCGTGATTGCCTCACTCGCGATGGCTTGGATTGCCTCGCCCTTTTATGGCGCGGTCCTTTGGGCGCTGGTCGCTGCGATCATGTTTGCGCCAGTGAATGATCGGTTGATGCTGCGGATGCCAACCCATCGCAACACTGCGGCTGGGCTGAGCCTGATCATGGTGATTTTGCTGGTGATTGTGCCTGCCGTCGCGATTGGGTCTTTGTTGATCGATGAAGCGATCAGCACTTATTATAGCATCCAACAGCAGAAGATCGACATTGGGAAAGCCGTCCGCGATGTGCAGGCGGCCTTGCCTCCCGTGGTGATGGAAACGCTTGCGCGGTTCGGCATGGATGATTTTGCGGGCATTCAGGAACGATTGTCCTCAATCCTGACGAGCGGGCTGCGCCTGATCGCGACGCAAGCACTCAACATTGGCCAAGGGGCCTTCTCCTTCGCAATGGGCCTCGGCATCATGCTTTACCTCACCTATTTCCTGCTGCGTGACGGCCGCGCGCTTCACCGCAAGATTGGTGAAGCGGTCCCCATGCACACGGATCAGCGCCGGGCTTTGTTTGAGAAATTCATCACAGTAATCCGTGCAACCATCAAGGGCAGCATCGTTGTGGCCGCGATCCAGGGCTTGCTCGGCGGCATCGTTTTTGCGCTGCTCGATATTCAAGGCGCTTTGCTTTGGGGTGTCGTGATGGGTGTGCTGTCTTTGGTGCCCGCCATCGGCACAGCGCTCATCTGGCTGCCAGTTGCCATCTATCTTCTGGCAACGGGCGAGATATGGCAGGGCGTGACGCTTGTTCTCTGCGGCTTCTTCGTCATTGGCATGGTCGACAATGTGTTGCGGCCCATACTTGTTGGCAAAGATACGCGGATGCCGGACTATGTGGTGCTGATTTCTACGCTTGGCGGGATCAGCGTGATGGGCATCAATGGCTTCATCGTCGGGCCAGTCATCGCCGCGCTGTTCATCGCCTCTTGGGAAATCTTCGTGGACACACGTCTCTCTGACAAATTGGGCGGCTAGCTCCTTTATCCGACCAGTGCGAGGCGTGGCCGTTCCTCTTCCGCGGCGTTGGCGGCCTCAAGCCCCTTGAGCATCGTCAATATGATGACCTTCAGCTTCTCTTCGGTGACGCTGTGCATCAATTCGATCATCTGCCATGGACTGATGAAGGGCAGAAGCATCAGATTGATCAGCGATACCGCCTGATCAATCGTCAGGCCTTGAAAATAACCTTCTTCCATCGCCTGCGCGACCAAGATCGCGAGATAATGATCGCCCAAGTCAACGTAACCACGCACCGTTTCTTGGTGCTCATCGCCAAGCTCAAGATAGCGTTTGAACAGGTCGGGTTCCGCCAGATAGTTGTCGCGCATCAACACAAAACGACGCGCGAAAAAATCAAACAGCCGCTTTTCAATCGGGCCATCATCTGCGGTGACCTCTTCCATGATCGCGATCTTCGGTGCGAACCAACGTTCAGCAACCGCCTCATACAGCGCCTCTTTGCTGGCGAAAAAGCGATAGATATTGGCAGGCGACATGCCCGCCTCGGCAGCCAACTCGCTTAGGTTGACACCTGCCCCGCCCCGTTCACGGATCATATGCTCAATAAGATCAAGCAGATGGGCTTTGCCTGCTTCGATATCGGTCAAAGGTCTTGCCATGGGGAGTATCCGTATTGCTTATGTATAACAGTTTTGTGAAAGATAGGACGGTTTATCAGGAATTAAAGGATCAATTGAACAAATGCGTCATCGTCTCACCGCAAATCTGCCCCAATCGGGCCATGATTGGCCGTCAGCTTCGCATTCATGAACAAAGCCATTGCAACCAGCATCGCCCTGTCCCTCACCGCCTTGGGCACGCTGAGTGGCTGTTCCACCAAGCCCCGCAATTTTCAACCTATAGTGGCCCCTCCGCCCGCTGATCCCGCCGCGTTTCAGAAAGTGGTGGATGACTGCGTTGGCATGGTGCGATCGGGCCGGAAAAGCGATTTCGCAAATGCATTGGCTGTGGGCGCTGGCAATGGGGCTGGTGCCGTGGTCGGCGCCATCGGCGCTGGGACTCTCTCAACTGCCGCCGGAGCCGGCTTTACCGGCGCAAGCAGTGCGGCCGCTGTGGCCTTCCCTATCATTGGCATCGGCGTAGGCTTCGGCATTTCTCGCGCCATCCGATCTGGACGCGAAAAGAAGATCAAGGCAGCGATGACAACCTGTCTCGGCGAATTTGGCTATACAGTTTCCAGCTGGGAAGTGATCCGCAAGACGAAGAAGAAAGCCGCTGCGAAATCGCGGGAAGTGACCCTCCAATGGATTGGCGTTCGCACGCTCTAGCAACGCCCTTCCCATTCCACCCTTGCCCCTGGCGCTTCACCACGGCATAGGCCGCGTCATCCATCAGCAGTCCGAAGCGAGAGTCGCCCATGAAAGCCCGTGTGTTTGTCACCCTTAAAAATGGCGTGCTCGATCCGCAGGGTAAGGCTATCCATCACGCGCTTGAAGGTCTGGGTTTTAACGGCGTCAATGATGTGCGCGCAGGCAAGCTGATCGAACTTGATCTGGCCGATGATGTGACGGACGCAAGCATCGAAGAAATGTGCAAAAAGCTGCTTGCCAACACAGTCATTGAGAATTTCCGGATTGAGCGGGTCTAACCAATGAAAACTGCAGTCATCGTTTTCCCCGGATCAAATTGCGATCGCGATCTGGCGGTTGCCTTTGAAGCTGCAACTGGCACCAAGCCCGCTATGGTTTGGCACCGTGAAACGAGCTTGCCTGATGGGATCGACTTGATCGGCGTGCCCGGTGGATTTTCTTATGGCGACTATCTCCGCTCTGGCGCGATGGCCGCGCAATCCCCGGTTATGAAAGCTGTAGCGGAGGCCGCTGACCAAGGCCGCTATGTCCTTGGAATTTGCAATGGCTTCCAAGTGTTGACTGAGACGGGCCTTCTGCCCGGTGCACTGATGCGGAACGCAGGCATCAAGTTCGTCAGCCGCGATGTGGGCTTGACCGTTGGCAATAGCCAATCGGCCTTCACCAGCCGCTATGAAATGGGCCAGTCCATCACCATCCCAGTCGCACATCATGACGGCAATTATTTTGCCGATGATGCGACACTCGAACGTCTTGAAGGCGAAGGGCGTGTTGCCTTTCGCTATGCCGAAGAGGTGAATGGGTCTGCCCGCAACATCGCCGGAATATTGAATGAATCTGGCAATGTGCTTGGCATGATGCCTCACCCAGAACGCGCTGCAGAAGAGGCCCATGGCAATGTGGATGGGCGAGCCTTGTTCAGCGCGTTGGCAGGGTTGGCTTAAACCGTCTCAGTGCGGTCGCATCTCTTCTTTGAGGCGGAGTTTTTGTTTCTTAAGATTTGAGAGCAAGAAGCTGTCTGGACGGGGCCGATGGCTCTCCGCCTCTATGCGCCGATCCAGATCGGCATGCTTGGTTTCGAGGGCCATCAAATGCGATTCAACCATCAGTGTCTCCTACTTTGCGACTCCACCGAATCAGAGTAGATCACGAAATATGGGTCTTGTCTCTGCCAAGCTGACCCATAATGCGCCGAGCCGATCAGCGTTGCGACGAAATGTGAAGATGGGATCCCGATGACCAGTCAGCTTGAGATTGAAACACGGCTCAATTTGCTTCGCGTCGAGCATCGCGATTTGGACGTGGCCATCTCTGCCTTGATGGACAGCGGATCGACCGATCAGCTTCAGATCGCGCGCCTTAAGAAGCGAAAACTGGCGCTTAAGGACCAGATTTTGACCTTGGAAGGCTATCTCATCCCAGACATTATTGCCTGATTTCCCAATTCCTTAGGGAGATTTTTGCGTTTACCTTCATTTGCCATATTGGGCGCAACCATCCTGATCTAAACGCTCGGGATGATTGCCGAAGAAGCTCCTACGTTCACGCGCGCTGTGATCGATTCCCTCCATGTCGAAGCAATGGTGCTTGCCGACGAAGCGCGATTTTATTTTGAATCAGAGGGTTTGGCGGAGCGTTCCAAACTCACCCCGATGGAGCGGGTTATTTTTTCGTGCGAGTCTTTGAAAGTGACAACACGGCTTATGCACAGCGTGGCATGGCTGATTGCTCAACGATCATCTGAACCAAACCGTCGCAACCCGCGGTTGGGCAAGGCAGCGAAAAGCGATTTGACAGGGCTGATAGCCCTGCCTTTCGATGCCCAGCATATCATTACAACAAGCGAAGAGCTTTATGACCGAATTGCGCGTCTGGATGAGCAAATGCGGACAGAAGCAGCGGCGTCAGGCGGCCCTGTCCAGGCGATGCATGAGAACCTCGCCCGGGCTTTTTGACGCCCCGCGAAAACAAGGCAACTTTTCCGCATCCCTGAGCCTGTCGAAGGGTTGCCTTTTACACCGCAAAAAGAAGGCAACCCTTCGACAGGCTCAGGGATGCGGCTT
>DLOX01000095.1 GCA_002478575.1 Sphingomonadales bacterium UBA7473
TTCAGCCACTTTGCGTCCGGTCGCAACCGAGCCAGTGAAGCAGATATAGTCAACGTTCGCGACAAGCGCTTTGCCGGTCTCCGCATCTCCTTCAACCACAGCCAAGACAGATGCCAATTCCGGCACTTGCGCAATTGTCTTGCGGAGCTCGCGGATGAAGCGTGGTGTAACTTCTGATGGTTTGATCAAGGCCGCACAACCCGCCATCAAAGCAGGCACAGCGTCGATCAACGCCAACAACATCGGGAAGTTCCAAGGCGCGATGGCGCCAAACAATTGGTAAGGCACATGGCGATTGCTGATCGTCACTGTCGGGTTGGCGCTTTGGACGTCTTTTAGGTCCAAGCCTTCGATGATCGCAGGGCCAGCCTCCGCCCAGCGGCGCAAGATCCCGGCCACACTGAACATTTCGACCTTTGCAATCGCGATGCGACCTGTGTCCGTGCTTAACTTTTGAACAAGCGCTTCGCCATTTGCCTCGATGGCGTCCGCCCAGCGGTTCAATATTTCAGCCCGGCCTTTTACCCCGCGCGCCAACCACTCAGGTTGAGCCGCACGCAAACCTTCTGCTATTGAAGCAATCTCGTCCCCCGAGGCGGCCTTGATTTGATAATCCACTTCACCCGTGCGCGGATTACGGACGTCTATCATTGCTGTTCCTTCCAAACCGAAACTATCTCTTCACCTGTTGCCACCCAAGCCTCAGGCCGCGCGGCCAACTCCATCAAAAGCCGCTCAAACGCGTCTATGCGGTAAGGCAGGCCGATGATGTAAGGCGTCACATGCAACGGGAGTATCCGCCCACCGAAGTTTTTCGCCTCCGCCGTCAACCAGTCAAAGGCATCCGTCATCGATTGAGCGTAGCTGTCTACTGACTGTTGCTGCACGGTGATGATCTGCCGATCGCTCAGCTCATGATTCAAGGGCAGATTGATTAGTCCATTGCGAAAGCGATAGGGAAGCTCATCGTTCACCCAATCGCAACAATAGGTAATGCCCGCGTCCTTGAGCAGATCAGGCGTGTTCCAGCTTTGTGATCGAGCAATGGAAAGCCAACCATTGGGGCGCTTGCCGGTGGCCGCTTCCAGACTTACCAGCGATCCAGAAATCAACGCCCGTTCTTCCTCAATAGGAAGCCCGGACGCAATAGTCCCATTCATGTCGGTCGAGTGGGCAATAATCTCATGCCCCGCAGCCACAATATCGCGCACCAATTCGGGATAGCGGCCAGCGATGGCACCGTTAGTTGCGAAGCTGGCTTTGATACCTGCCTTCGCGAATGCATCAAGCAAGCGGTAAACACCAACCCGATTGCCATAATCGCGGGCTGTATAGTGGCGATAGTCCGGAAAGGCCGTTTGCATATGACCGGGCGCGCGAAAAGGCACGTCGCTGGGCGTGATCGGGAACCATTCAAGGCTAACGCAGATCCAGACCGCCACTGACTTGCCTCTAAGCCATTGGACGGGTTTGCGATCCTGTATGGCGGACCAATCGTAAATGTCATGGTCATAGCCGCGGCGGCGCTTGGGATAGTTGAGATAGGCCGGGTCTAGCGTCATTGCTGCCCCCTCCATGCATCAACAATATCCCCTGCCCGCGCCAACCACGCCCGGCCGTCAGCGGCGATATGCCGCAATGCTTCCTCAAAAGGGCCAATCCGGTGCGGCTGACCGATCAAATAAGCATGAAGGGGAATGCACATCACGGTGCCGCCTTCGGCCGCCAACCACTCATATTGGCGGATCAACGTGTCGGCATATTCACGCGGGGACATGTTATAGACGAAGAAGCCATAATGATCATTGACCTCCAGACTATAAGGGATGGAAACTAAATTGCCGGTTGCCGTCTTCACCGGCTGCACCTGATCATCATGATAAAGATCGCAGGTATAATCGAGGCCATATTCTGCGATCAGGTCTAATGTGCGGGGCGTGTGGGTCAGCGCAGGCGCAAGCCAGCCGCGGATCGTCTGGCCCGTCGCATCGCGCACGGTGCGGATAGAATCCTCGATGATCGCCCGCTCTTGCGCCTCGTCCATTTCATAAGCGTATCGCGTGTTATAAATGCCATGGGAGAAAAACTCCCACCCTCTTGCGACGCCGTCAGCGACGACTTCGGGATGATGTTGGCACAGCGCTACAGAAAGCGACACTGATCCCGGAAAACCGTGTTTCGACATCACATCGGCCATTCGCCAATGTGACACCCGGTTTGAATGATCGCGATGGGCATAGCCAACCACATCAGGATGCGGCTTAGTCCAAGCCTTCCTCTTTGGATGCGCGGGCGGATCAATCTCATAATATTCAAGATTGGGCGCGACCCACACCGCGCAGCTTTTTCCGCCTGGCCAGCTGATCTTGGGCCGGTTTCGATATGGGGAATAATCGTAGAGATTGGGATCAGCGTTCACTTCAGCGCGCCTCCAGCCAATCGATCACCGCCTGCACTGGTTCAACATCGGCATATTTCAGCTGAAGGTCGGTCAGGTTGGCAAAATGATAGCTTTCATGCTTGTCCGCGCAGGTCTCGATCGGAACTATGGTGCGGTATCCATGGGACAAAGCATCCACGGCCGTTGCCCGAACGCACCCCGAAGTGCTGCCACCAGTCACCACCACCGTATCGACTTTGTGCCAAACCAAATAGCTTTTGAGCGGCGTTTCAAAGAAAGCGCTTGGCATGCGCTTGGTATATTGCATGTCATCCGCGTCGATCTCGCAGCGAGGGTCAAAGGCATGCCGTTCACTGCCATATTTGATATTCTGAAGACTGTCCGCCGTGTTGGTGCGCGTGCCCCAGACGCCTGCATCGCCTGCATTGTCCATGAAACCCACGCGAGACCAAATCACCGGCATGCCCTTGGCGCGGGCGAGGTTTGAAATCTGATTGCTATAGTCGATCTGCTTGGGATCAGTTTCATAAGCCGTCACGAACATATCGGTTCGCGTATAGGCTTGCTGGAAATCAACATTGATGATCGCCAGCTTGTCTCCAAAGCCAAATTTCTTGCGCGCGGGATTGGCCATGACCTCTTCAAATATCTGTCTGGCGGTTTTTCCGTCCGTCACCATCTTCGTGCCGATCAGGCTCATCTATGCTATCTCCAATACTTGCTTCTGTTTTGACCAACCGCTAGGGCCTTGTCGAGTGAAATTTGTCCGGACAACTTTTCCACTATGAACATCACACGTCATTATCTGACAGTCCACGGCAGGCGTGTCCATTACCGGAAATGCGGAAATGGCCCGCCTGTCCTCATGGTTCATCAGAGTCCTCGCTCTTCGGCTGAATATGAACCGCTGATGCGCGAATGGGGCGAGCATTTCACTTGCATTGCGCCAGACACTCCTGGCTTTGGCCAATCCGATCCGCTGTCGATAGCAGAGCCTGACATCAACGACTATGCCGATGCCATCGTTGAATTTGTTGAGGCTTTAGGTGCGCAAAAGATTGCAGCATATGGTTTCCATTCAGGCGGGATCATTTTGATCACTGCGCTGAAGCGGCACCCAGACATATTCTCCGCTGTTGCTGCCGGAGGCTACGCCGTTTGGAACGATGCGGAGCGGGTCGCTTTTGGAGCCAATTACACGCCCCCTTTCCTGCCCCTCCCTTATGGCGAGCATCTGATTTGGGGCTGGAACCGCATCTTAGAGCAAAGCTGGTTCTTCCCTTGGTATGATGCGAGGCCTGAAACGCGGCTCTCAGGCGCACATGACGACCCAATGCGCGTCGAAGCAATCATGCGCGAAATTTTGGACGCAGGAGATTCTTTCCGTTTGGGCTATGCGGCGGTCTTGAAGGCCCCGCGCGATATTCCATCTCCCGAAAGCATCACGCCGCCCGTGTTGATCACGGCCTACACCGCCGATCCGCTGCACGCTCATCTGGCGCGACTGGGCAAAATGCCCGCTAATTGGCAAGCCTATGGCGTCGACACGCCTGAGGAGCAGCAAGCCGCTAGCCGGGATTTTCTAAGGGCCAATTCCGCCCTGGCCTTGGCCTCCTACTCCGAAGATCAGCATCAAGGATTTGTTGAGATCAAGACTGACCATTTCGATGGCCTCATCCATTGGCAAGGGGACCGTTCTTCTGGCAGCTTGATGGTCCACGCTCCGGGACGTGAGACGGAGTTGCTGGACGGCAATGGTCTTCGCATCGATTTGCCGGGCCATGGTCTGTCTTCTTCTTGGCCCAACGAACCGCCGACAGATTGGTCAAGTTGGCAAGCAGTGATCGATGCCGCTGCTACTCATTTTGGCATCACCTCGGTCACTCACGAACCTTTGCCCAAAGGCGATCCTGACAAGCTCTACCCTGACCTGACACCTGATCGGTTTGGCCATTATCTTGTAACGGCATGGGCAAAGGCACGCGCAAATCATTTCTTCGCGCCATGGTATGAAGCAAAAGCTGCAAACGCCATTTCCTTTGAGGCTTCAGATATTGATCTTGATGTATTGGCGAGAGAAACCAGAGCAATAATTCGAGGCAATGCCGCCAAGGCCCTGCATATGGCAAGACTTGGACGAGGCGTTTAATTGCCAAGCTTGTTTGACAAAATCTGGGACGCTCATTGCATCGCCGATTTGGGCGGCGGCACGGCGTTGATCGCGATTGACCGAATATTTCTGCACGAACGCACCGGTGCGGCGGCGCTCAAATCTTTGGCAGAGGCGAGCCGAGCGGTCGTTGACCCTTCGCGCGTCTTTGCGGTGATGGATCACATCGTCGACACCCGCCCCGGCCGTGGCGACGGGACTTTGATGAAGGGAGGCGAAGCCTTCATCACAGAGACACGCGCAGCCTGCCATGCCGCTGGGATAACCCTGTTTGATGTGAACGATCCGAACCAAGGCATAACCCATGTGATTTCTCCCGAGCTCGGCATCGTGCTTCCTGGGCTCACGTTGATCGCGCCCGATAGCCACACCTGCACCCAAGGGGCTTTTGGCGCTCTGGCTTGGGGGATAGGATCGTCAGAGGCCGAGCATGCGATGGCCACTGGTACTCTGCGCGTCGCAAAGCCGAAAACTATGAGGGTGACCTTCTCAGGCGCATTAAAAAAGGGCGTGACCGCCAAAGACATGATCTTGCGGCTATTGGCCGACTATGGGGCTGGCGGTGGAGCCGGGCATATCGTCGAATTTACGGGCGACGCCGTGACCGCACTCGACATGGAAGCGCGGATGACGCTGTGCAATATGGCGACAGAGTTTGCCGCCTTCTCTGGCATTATTGCACCTGACGAAAAGACCTATGCCTATCTCAAAGGCCGTCGCTACGCGCCCGATCCGCTGCCCGATTGGTCGAGCTTGGCGACGGATCCAGATGCCGTCTTCGATCATGAAATTGCAATTGATGCATCCAGCATAAAGCCAATGGTCAGCTGGGGCACTTCGCCTGGCGAGTCAGTTCCCCTGAGCGCTAGAGTTCCGCAAGAGGCCAATGCAAAGGCCTTAGTCTACATGGGGCTGGAATCGGGGCAATCGTTGGAAGGCCTGCGCATTGATGTGGCTTTCATCGGGAGCTGCACCAACAGCCGATTGTCGGACCTTCGCCGCGCTGCCGACTTGGTGAAGGGTCAGCATGTCGCGCCAGGCGTGCTTGCGTTGGTTGTGCCCGGATCATCGGCCGTAAAGCGCGCTGCGGAAGCAGAAGGTTTGGATCAAATATTCACTGGCGCAGGCTTCCAATGGCGGGAAAGTGGTTGCTCGCTCTGCTTTTACGCAGGAGGCGAAAGCTTTCCCGCTGGCAGTCGTGTGATTTCCTCCACCAATCGCAACTTCGAAGGCCGCCAAGGCCCGGGTATCCGGACGCATATTGCAAGCCCTGAGGTTGTCGCAGCGAGTGCCTTGGCAGGCAGGATCACTGCGCCATGATGCCGTTCACCACGCTTACCAGCCTTACGATGCCCCTCATCCGTGATAATGTGGATACAGATGCGATCATTCCATCACGGGAAATGAAATCGACAGGCAAGACAGGGCTAGCGGATGGGCTCTTTGCGCCTTGGCGTTATTTGGATGCCGCGGCACGGACGCCCGATCCCGATTTCGTGCTGAACGATCCCACCTATTCAGGCGCTCAAATTCTGATCAGCGGCGAGAATTTCGGCTGCGGGTCCAGTCGCGAACATGCAGTATGGGCGCTGGCCGAATATGGCTTTCGCTGCGTGATCGCCGAGAGTTTCGCACCAATCTTCAGGAATAATTGCGTTCGCAACGGACTGTTGCCGATTGGTCTGGCCCGAGCGGTGCCTGACGAATTGAAAAGTGCTATCATAACCATCGACCTAGCCGCACAGTCGATCCAATTCGGCGAGCAACTCTTGTCTTTTGAAATTGATGAAGAGGCAAAAAACATGCTGCTCGAAGGGATGGATGCCATCGACCTCACCTTGAAGCAGAAAGACGCCATACAGAACTGGCAATCAAACGACCGCAGCAATAGACCTTGGGTGTATCTATGATTCTCATCTCCGAAGTGGGCCCTCGCGATGGGCTGCAATCAACCTCGCGGATCATGCCGCTTGAGGCCAAAAAGGCTTGGATCAAGGCCGAGGCGGAAGCAGGTGTGCGAGAGATTGAAGTTGGAAGCTTTGTTCCGCCCTCCCTTCTGCCTCAGCTCGCCGACACCGCAGATGTTGTGGCTTATGCCAAAGCCATCCCCAACCTGAATGTCGTTGCCCTCGTGCCCAATGCCAAAGGTGCAGCTCGTGCCGCAGAGGCGGGCGTCCACGCCATGTCGATCCCCTTTTCCATGTCTGAAACGCACAGCCTCAAGAACGTCCGCAAAAGCCATGGGGAAATGGTTGAGGAAATTCGTGAAGTCGCGAAGATTGCCAAGGCCGCGAACATACACTTTGCCGTTGGGCTATCCACCGCCTTTGGCTGCACGATGGAAGGCCCAATCTCTGATGATCAAATCGTCCGCTTGGCCGGAGCCGCAGCGGAAGCAGGTGGTCAAGAATTCAGCCTTTCGGACACAACGGGATATGCCAATCCTGCCCAAGTGCGGCGCTTGGTGCGCAAAGTGAAGGCTGCGATTGGCGATGAGAAGCTAACGACGCTCCACCTCCACAACACGCGCGGATTGGGCCTCGCCAATGTGGTCGCAGGGTTGGAGGAAGGCATCACCACATTTGATGCATCGCTTGGCGGGATTGGAGGCTGCCCTTTCGCTCCAGGAGCATCGGGTAATATTGTAACAGAGGATTTGGTCTTCATGCTGGAGGCGATGGGCATTGATACTGGCATTGATCTGCCGAAGCTGCTGAAGGTCCGCGAGATAGTGGCCGCCGCACTGCCCGATGAGCCGCTTTACGGCTTCACACCGGACGCAGGCCTACCCCTAGGATTTGCACCATGACCGGCCCCACCCCTCTTTCTGGCCTCAGAGTCATAGAGTTTACCCACATGGTGATGGGGCCAACGGTTGGCCATATTCTCGCCTCCCTTGGTGCTGAGGTGATCCGCATTGAACCTGAAGGCGGCGATCAGACACGGCGTTTGTTAGGCTCAGGCGCTGGCTATTTCCCGATGTATAATCGCCACAAGCAGAGCATTTGCCTTGATCTGAAATCTGAAGACGGGATCGAGACGGCCAAGGCGCTGTGCAACGCGGCGGACATATTGGTTGAGAATTTCCGCCCGGGGGCCTTGGATCGTTTGGGGTTGGACTATGAAAGCCTGTCTGCCACCAATCCCCGCCTGATTTACGCCAGCGAGAAAGGCTTCCTTCCTGGCCCCTATGAAGAGCGGACTGCGCTGGATGAAGTGGCCCAAATGATGGGCGGCTTGGCCTATATGACCGGGCC
>DLOX01000217.1 GCA_002478575.1 Sphingomonadales bacterium UBA7473
CCCCGGCCTTCGCCGGGGTGACGCGTAAGTAGAGACTATGACTGCAACGACTGTTCAGACCCTGCCTGCCGACTGGCGCGACTTTCTCGCGCTGACGAAGCCGCGCGTCATGTCGCTTGTGGTGTTTACCGGGCTTTGTGGGCTGCTTGCAGCGCCGCAATCGATCCACCCAACGCTTGCGTTCACGGCCGTGCTCTGCATCGCCTTGGGGGCAGGGGCTGCGGGTGCGCTCAACCAATGGTATGAGGCTGATCTCGATGCGCTGATGAAGCGCACCGAAAATCGGCCCTTGCCTGCCGGACGGATGGACAAGGAATCTGCGCTTCATTTTGGCGTTGGCTTGTCTTTCTTCTCCGTGCTTCTGCTGGGCACCGCGACCAACTGGTTCGCTGCAGCACTGCTTGCGGGGTCAATCCTCTATTATGTGCTGATCTACACGGTTTGGCTGAAGCGCCGCACGCCGCAAAACATCGTAATTGGCGGAGCCGCTGGTGCATTTCCGCCGCTGATCGGCTGGGCTGCGGTGACCGGAAGTCTGGCACCACTCCCGCTGCTGCTCTTCCTGATTGTGTTCCTTTGGACCCCGCCGCACAGCTGGGCACTCGCGCTGTTTGTGAAGACTGACTATGCCCGCGCTGGCGTGCCGATGATGCCGGTTGCAGCAGGCGAATCCTCAACGCGCAAACAGATCATCGCTTACACCATTCCCATGATTGCTGCCGCTTTGGCGCCTTGGGCTTTGGGCTATGCGGGGATCATTTATGGCGCGGTGGCAGCCATTGGTTCCGCTGGCTTCCTTTTCTGCTCGCTCAAAGTCGGCCTCCGCACAACCGGAGCGGACGACTCAATGGGTCCTGAGAAGGCCTTGTTCGGCTTTTCCATCCTTTATCTGTTTGCGCTGTTTGGCGCGATTGCTGTCGACAGGATCATGTTATGAACCAAGAAGAGCGTAAGGAATTTGACCGTCGCCGCCGTCAGCGGTCTTGGCTGACCGCGGGCTTGCTGCTCGCGATGTGTGGCCTCTTTTACTTCATTACTTTGGCTCGGATTCAAGGCGCGTCATGAACCGGATCACGCGCACAGGAATATTGGCGGGCGGCCTTGCGATGAGCATGGTGGGCGTTGGCTATGCTGCTGTGCCGCTGTACCGCCTATTCTGCCAAGTCACGGGCTTTGGCGGCACCACGCAAAAGGCCGTGGGCGATGCGCCGGGCGCTGTTGCTTCGGGCAAGACTATCTCGGTTCGGTTTGATGCCAATCATTCGCCCGAGCTGCCGTGGGAATTCAAGCCCGAACAGCCGCTCGAAAAAGTAGTCGTCGGCGCACGCGACATGACCTTTTACTCGGCTAAGAATTTGGCCAGCTACCCTGTAAAAGGTACGGCGACCTTCAATGTGACGCCCACCCAAGCGGGCAAATATTTCAACAAGATTCAGTGCTTTTGCTTCACAGAACAAACGCTGACAGCGAATAAGCAGGTCCGCATGCCCGTGACCTTCTTCGTCGATCCCGCGATCCTGACGGACCCCGCGACCAAGGATATTGAAGAAATAACGCTCAGCTACACCTTCTATCCGATAGACGAGTCCAAAAAACCAAGTTAATCAATCCATCAACAAGCCCGACAGACTTCAGGGGAAAGCATCATGGCCGGCGCCAAAAATCACGATTATCATATCCTACCACCCAGCGCGAACCCGTTCATCGGGTCCATGGCCTGTTTGCTGGCCTTCGGCGGCGCTGTCATGTGGATGCACAAGGCGCCGTACGGTATGGCGGTCTGCCTGCTCGGCACGCTTGGCATTCTTTACACTTTCTTTGCTTGGTGGTCCGATGTGATCAAAGAATCGCACGCTGGTGATCACACGCCCGTGGTTCAACTTCACCTGCGTTACGGCATGATCCTGTTCATTGCTTCTGAAGTGATGTTCTTTGTCGGCTGGTTTTGGGCTTTCTTTGATTTCTCGCTTTTCCCAAGGCCGTTGCAGGTCGAGGAAGCAGAAGGCGTCTTCACTGTGACCAACTTGATTGGCCAAGAAGGCGCAGACGCCATTGCGCAATGGCCACCAAAGGGCATCGAAGTGATTTCGGCTTGGGGCTATCCTTTGCTCAACACGTTGATCCTGCTCTGCTCAGGCACGACCGTCACATGGGCGCATCATGCCTTGATCATGGATCAGCGCGGTGGCGAAAAGAAGGGCCTTTGGGGCGTCTTGGGCGTGGGTGAAAATGACAATTTCAAGAAGGGCCTATGGCTCACGATCGCGCTTGGTGTGTTGTTCACGTCGATCCAGATCTATGAATATGATCATGCGCCATTCCCCTTCAAGGGCTTGAACTATAGCGCCGCTTTCTACATGGCGACGGGTTTCCATGGCTTCCACGTTCTTGTGGGCACCATCTTCCTGATCGTCTGCTTGGTTCGTGCCAACAAAGGCCATTTCACACCAAAGCAGCATTTCGGTTTCGAAGCCGCTGCTTGGTATTGGCACTTTGTGGACGTGGTTTGGTTGTTCCTTTTCGTCGCAGTCTATGTCTGGGGCGGCTGGGGTGCGCCGGTCCACGGCTAACTGATGAGCGATTGGCAATCCCCTGAACCGGCCCTCGCCGCACTCAGGGGACTTTGCCCAAGATGCGGCGCTTCGGGACTGTTCCGGGGCGCCGTTCGCTTTTCTGATCGTTGCGGAGGGTGCGGGCTGGACTATGGCCAGTTCAATGTGGGTGATGGGCCTGCGGCTTTCTTGATCATGATTGTCGGTGCGATCATCACGGTTTTGGCGATCGTGCTTGAGCTTTCCGCCCAACCGCCCTTTTGGGTGCATATCCTACTTTGGCTGCCGCTTACGATTGCCCTTGTGATGATCCTTTTGCGGTTCGCCAAGGGCTTGCTCCTCGCCTTGGAGTTTAAGAACCGGGCGCGGGAAGGGCGGTTGGCCGAATGAAGCGTATCCCCATCATTGCCACTTTGGTCGTCGCATTGGCTTGCGCGATCATGATCGGCCTTGGCATCTGGCAATTGCAGCGCGCGGACCAGAAAGAGGCCTTGATCGCGCAATATGAAACCAACCGCGCGATGAGCAGCGAGATCAGCTTCCCAGAGCTTGGACCCGTGCCCGATGAAGCCCTGTTCCGACGGGCAAGAGGTCTGTGCCTTGAAGTCATCGATTGGCGCACCAGCGGCGGGCGCGCAGGAGACGGCAAGATTGGCTTCCGCCATATCGCCGAATGCAGAACTGGTGCTGAAGGCCCCGGCATGCTCGTTGATATGGGTGTGGGCAGCGATCCGGCCGCCAAACCCAAATGGGGCGGCGGCGTCGTTGGAGGCGTGATTGGCTTGGAGCCAGACACCGCCAGCGTCTTCGAACATTTGCTCGGTGATCCAGCGCCTCTCCGGGCTTTGCTTGTGTCCGATCAAGCCGCCCCCGGCCTCAAGCCTTCTTCGCCGCCTTCGACTGAGGACGTGCCCAACAATCATTTCGGCTACGCCATCCAATGGTTCCTGTTTGCAGGCGTGGCGGCTTTGATCTTCGGCATTGCGGCTTGGCGGCGGAAGCGCGAGGCTTGAGCCTTCCTTCTGATCCCATCTTTTATTTCGTAGGGGCGCTGGCTATCATTCTGGTGGGGTTGGCGAAGGGCGGTTTTTCCGGATTGGGAAATGCAGCCATGCCGTTGCTTACGCTGGTCATGGATCCAATCCAGGCTGCGGCCATGTTGTTGCCGATCCTTCTTGTTCAGGATGCCGTGGGCGTTTGGGCTTTTCGCAAAAGTTACGATCTGCCTACCTTGAAGCTGACGCTACCCGGGGCTGCGCTTGGCATTTTCTTGGGCTGGTATTTTGCGACCATTGTTTCAGTTGATGTGATCCGGGCTATGGTCGGTTTGATCGCGATCATATTTGCTGCGCAACGCTTGCTCGGCCTTGCTCGCGCATCGGCCAAGCCTCTCCCGTCCTTCCTGGGATTTTTCTGGGGAGGCGTCTCAGGCTTCACAAGTCAGGTTGCCCTGGCGGGTGGGCCCCCCTTTCAGGTTTGGGCGTTGAGCCGCAATTTCCCGCACCCGGTTTTCATCGGGACTTCGGCGATATTCTTCATGCTCATTAACATCCTTAAGCTCCCTGCTTTTTGGGCGTTAGGGCAATTCACTTGGCCGAATATGCAGCTCACGCTTGTTTTCCTTCCGCTTGCCGTCTTGAGCACTTTTGCCGGCGTCTGGATGGTCAAGCGCATTGCACCCGAACGTTTCCATCTCGCCATCAATCTCCTCCTCATTGCGGTGGGCTCCCACTTATTGTGGCAAGCGCTGACCTAATTGCAATTTTGATTTCATCAGAATCGAACTACGGCTAGGGCAGCCCCACTATGGATTATATAAGCACAAGAGGGAGCGCACCGACGCTCGATTTCAGGGGCGCTACGCTGACGGGCCTTGCAAGCGATGGCGGGCTTTATGTGCCCAAGCATTGGCCAATGCTGACCCGCGCGGAAATTGCTGGCCTCGCCGGGGCCTCTTATGTCGATACCGCTGTCACCGTGATGCGGCCTTTTGTGGCGGGTGTGCTGAGCGATGATGAACTGCGGGCGCTCTGCACAACCGCCTATGGCCGCTTCGCCCATGAAGGAATAACGCCGCTGGTGCAGCTCGATCATCAGCATTGGTTGCTTGAGCTGTTCCACGGCCCAACGCTCGCGTTCAAGGATGTCGCGCTCCAACTGCTCGGCCAATTGTTTGAGCATTTCCTGAAAGACAGCGATCAGCATCTGACGATTGTCGGAGCGACATCTGGCGATACCGGGTCCGCCGCGATTGATGGCGTTGCGGGGCGCGAGAAGGTGGATATTTTCATGCTCCACCCGTTGGGCCGCGTGTCTGATGTCCAGCGCCGCCAGATGACGACGGTGCTTGCGCCCAATGTCCATAATATCGCGATTGAAGGCAGCTTTGATGATGCCCAGGCGATTGTGAAGGCGCTGTTCAACGATCGCGCCTTCAACGGTCGCTTCACCTTGTCAGCAGTCAATTCGATCAACTGGGCCCGGTTGATGGCGCAGATTGTCTATTATTTCTATGCGGCTGTGCGGCTCGGTGCGCCGGATCGGTCGGTTGCATTCTCCGTCCCCACCGGCAATTTCGGGGATGTCTTTGCAGGCTATGTCGCGGCGCAAATGGGCCTTCCGGTTGAGCGCTTGATCGTTGCGACCAACGTCAATGACATTCTCCACCGCGCCTTTGTGAGCGGCGATTATAGCCAAGGCAGTGTCACGCCCACAGCGACGCCCTCAATGGATATTCAAGTCAGCTCTAACTTCGAACGGCTGTTGTTCGATCTGTCTGGCCGCGATGGCGTCGCGATGGCAGCGATGATGGCGGGCTTTGAATCGACTAAGGCCATGTCCATCCCCGAAGATATGATCGGCTCCGCCCGTGCGCTTTTCTCCAGTGCGCGCATTGATCCCGATGGCATGGCGATGGCGATGCGCTGGGCCAGCGACCGGGCAGGGCAAGTGCTTGACCCGCACACTGCGATTGGCTTGGCGGCGGCGCGGAGCAGCGGGCTCGACGTTCCCGTGGTGACGCTTGCGACCGCGCACCCGGCCAAATTCCGCGATGCCGTTGAACGCGCCACCGGCATTCGCCCCAGCTTGCCTGCCCGCGTCGGCACCCTCTTTGATCGTGAAGAGCGGTACGACACGCTCCCCGGCACGGTCGATGCTGTCCGCGATTATGTCGCTGAACGGGCTGTCCCTGCCGCATGACGCCCATCACGCTGATTGGGGAGTCGTGGGCGGATTATGGCCTGATCGATAGCGGCGACGGCCGAAAGCTTGAACGCTATGGCCCTTATAAATTCATCCGCCCAGAACCACAGGCGTTGTGGGCACCCGCTCTGGATGCTTGGCAAGCCGATGGCGAGTTCTTTCCGGGCGCGGATATCGATGGCGGCGGGCAATGGCGGCACAGCACCAAGCTCCCCCAACATGGCTGGTCCTGCGATTGGGAAGAAGTGCGCTTCACCACGCACCCCACGCCCTTCCGGCATTTGGGCTTCTTCCCCGATATGGCCCCGGTGTGGAGCTGGATGCGCGGGCAATTGGAAGGCGTGGCGGAACCCACCGCAATGAACTTGTTCGGTTATACAGGCGTCGGCAGCTTGGCATTGGCGGCCAAGGGCGTTCATGTGACTCATGTCGATGCGTCGAAGAAGTCAGTGGATGCTGCGCGGACCAACGCGGCATTGTCCTCCCTGCAAGACCAGCCCGTGCGTTGGATTGTGGACGATGCCACGAAATTCGTCGCCCGCGAGGTTCGGCGCGGCAAGCGTTACGATGGCATCATCCTCGATCCCCCCAAATATGGCCGCGGCCCCGATGGCGAAGTGTGGAAGCTGGAAGAAGGACTGCCCGGCCTGATCGCCGATTGCGCCAAGCTGCTCGATGCCGACAGCCGGTTTTTGTTTTTGACGGTCTACGCGGTCCGCATGTCTGCGCTGGCGATCGGGGAGCTGGTCAAACAGGCCTGCGCGGGGCTTGGCGGCACGGTTGAGTGCGGCGAGCTTGGCGTGCGGGAGGAAGCCCGAGGGCTGGTGTTGCCGACGGCGATCTTTGCGCGGTGGAGTCGGTAGGGGGAGGGGGCTAGACATCATCTGGCCCGCCCTACGACCTCGCACTCTATGCTGGGCCGATCTGCGGTCTGCTGACTGGCATTGCTTCCCGATCCATGGGTCGGCATAATTATCGCGTGATCAACACTTTAGACCTTGATCCAGAATGGGGGGCAATTGATCTCATTGAAGAGATCGAGGCGGTCTTTGGTTTTGAGATCACAAACGAAGAAGCCGAACGCTGTGTTACGGTTGGAGACGTCTATCGCTTAGTTTGTGATCACACTCCCGGCTGGGACGAGCAGGGCGGTAAATGTGCTTCGTCGATGACCTTCTACCGGCTTAGGCGATCACTTGCTAATGATAGAAGCCGAGCGATATCCCCTGATACACCCCTGCCGCAGGACGGTGATATCAACAGGCTTTTCAAGAAGGTAGGTAGAGAGACGGGGCTGCGTCTTCCTTCAACTCAGTCAACGACAATAGGGAATGTCGGCGGCTATCTCTTTAGTGGTTCTCTGATCGCCTTGATAGTGACACTCCTTAAGGGGAATTGGACACTCAGCTTGATCGCGGTCTGTGTCGGTTCCATTGGGATACTCTTCATGTATCTTGATCGGGGCCGATTGCCTGCCGGAGTTGTGACGATTGGAGACCTTGTCCGGCGGACTGCCCCGCTGAACGAAAATAGGCTTCAAAACGAAGGTAGTCGTCCGTCTGATCGCTGGAAGATCCTGACCGCACTTGCCGCAGAACATGGAATGCTTGGCCCTGAGGAAATTACTCAGGATACCTTCCTACATCAAAAGAGTATGATTCTCGCATCGGCATCTTAGACTACTGATGAACAGGTGACGTCATCAGACGTTGCTCTTCACCGTCACCCCGTGCTTGACACGGGGTTTGGCTTTGCTTCGCTGCTGCGGTTGTTGGCTAAGAAGGTTAGCCTAGCCCCGCATCAAGTGCGGGGTGACGCGGAAGGGTGGGAATTTGAGGATATTTCCTCTTGACAAAAAGTTCAATTTATGTTCTTGTTCGCGAATGAATATCGAATGCTCTTCAGTTGGTCTAATCGCTCTCACCGTCGCGGTGGGAGCTTGGGTCAAGAAGATGAACGGTTGTTCATGAAAAAGCCGATTCCGTGTCAAAACTGTCAAAAGTCGAAGGGTGGTCACGACGCGCATCAATGCTGACCTGCCGTCATTCCGGACTTGATCCGGAATCCATGCCT
>DLOX01000201.1:0-410 GCA_002478575.1 Sphingomonadales bacterium UBA7473
CAACGCAGGTGATAACAGCATCCGCCTCTCTTGCGGCTTCTGCCGGGCTATCTGCTGCTCGCCCGCCATGATTTGCGACCCAAGCATCCGCCTTGGCCCGCGTGCGATTATAGACGACCATTTCATGGCCAGCGTGGCGCAAGTGACGCGCCATCGCGCCGCCCATTACACCCAATCCGATGAAAGCGATTTTTGCCATGCCGAAAGCTTAGACGCTGTTTCCATGAAGCGCCAGATGGGATAGACGCCCTCGCCATGGCCGATGTTGAACCTTTTCCGCTGACCCTTGCCGATGTGCGTGCAGCACATGATCGAGTGCGTGGTGCCGTTGTGCGCACACCAACGCTTCATTCCAAGACCTTGTCAGCGATTACGGGTGCAGAGATTTGGCTGAAGTTTGAAAACCTGCA
>DLOX01000201.1:479-757 GCA_002478575.1 Sphingomonadales bacterium UBA7473
AAGGAACGCGGCGCGCTCAATAAGCTGATCCTGCTCGGCGATAAAGTGAAGGCTGGCGTGATCGCGGCCTCGGCTGGCAATCATGCGCAGGGGCTCGCTTATCATGGCGGACGGCTCGGCATTCCGGTCACGATTGTCATGCCAATATCAACGCCCATTGTGAAAGTGCAGCAAACCCGCAGCCATGGCGCTAATGTTGTGCTCCACGGCGATGATTTCGATTCTGCTTATGCCCATGCCAAGCAATTGGAGGCGGAGCAGGGCCTGACCTTCGTGCA
>DLOX01000201.1:913-2681 GCA_002478575.1 Sphingomonadales bacterium UBA7473
GGCGGTGGCCTTGTCTCTGGCATTGCAGTCGCCGCGAAAGGCGTGAACCCCAATATCAAAGTCGTGGGCGTTCAATCCAACCGCTATCCAGCGATGTATTGCATCAAGACCGGCCAGACCATTTCTGGCGGCGGCGATACCTTGGCCGAAGGCATCGCGGTGAAGNNCTGTTCCCGAGCATGTTCGACCGCATCAAGGGCGCCAACCTGCCCTGCGGCGGGGACACGCTGGCCGAAGGCATCGCGGTGAAGGAGCCCGGCAGTATCACGCGCCAAGTGGTTTGTGGTTTGGTCGATGAAATGCGGATCGTGGCCGAAGCGATCATTGAAGAGGCAATTTCGTTGCTGCTCGATATCGAAAAGACTGTGGTGGAAGGCGCGGGCGCGGCTGGCCTTGCGACTTTGCTGCCTGCCAAGAACGGTTCACCTCGCCCGGAATTTGAGGGGCGCAAGATTGGCGTGATTCTGACCGGCGGCAATATTGATCCGCGCTTCTTGGCCAATGTGATCCTCCGCAATTTGGCGCGGACGGGAAAGATCGGTCGGATTTCGGTTCTGCTCGATGATAAAGTCGGCGCGCTTCACAATCTGTCGGGCATTTTCACCCGCAATGGTGCGAATATCATCGAAGTTTCGCATCAACGGATTTTCGGCGTGCTTTCGGCGAAAAGCACCCAGACCGAGATCGAGTATGAAATCCGCGACAGCGAAGCGCTGGATGATCTGCTCGCCGAGATTGAGGCGGCAGGCTATGCTTATGAGATCATGACCATCTCAGGGCGGCGAGGGAGCCGATCGCTTCGGCACTGATCGCTTAATCGGCAAATAGCAGAACCGGCGTCTCCAAAAACCGCTTCACTGCTTGAACAAAGCTTGCGGCATCCCAGCCATCGACGACGCGATGATCGCAGCTGATCGAGAGGTTCATCAGCTTGGCCGCGACCACCTCTTTGCCCTCGAACACCGGCCGTTCGACAATCTTGTTGGGGCCAATGATCGCGACTTCGGGCCGATTGATGACGGGCGTGGTCGCGATGCCGCCCAATGGCCCCAGCGATGTGATGGTCAGCGTCGAGCCGGAAAGCTCCTCGCTCTTGGCTTTGCCGCTGCGTGCGGCGTCCGCCAAGCGGCTGATCTCGGCAGCCAATTGCCAGACATTCTTGGCCTGCGCATCGCGGATCACCGGTACCATTAGGCCAGCATCGGTCTGTGTTGCCAATCCCAAATGCACGGCGCCTGATCGCGTGACGACCCCCGCTTCATCATCATAGCGCGCGTTGATCATGGGGAAATCGGGAAGCGCCTTGCAAATGGCGACGACCATCAGCGGCAAAGCGGTTAGTTTTGGTCGTGCCCCGCGATGGGCGTTGAGGTCTGCCCGCATCGCCTCCAGCGCGGTCACGTCAATTTCTTCGACATAGGTGAAATGCGGGATGTGGCGCTTGGATGCCGCCATATTCTCAGCAATCCGGCGGCGCATGCCAATGACCTTGATGGCTTCATCAGCGCGAGCAGGCGCGGCGGCTGCATAGCCCTGGCGGGCGTTATAGCCGATATAGGCGTCTAAATCCGAATGGCGGATACGATCACCGCCAGCGGCTTTCACTTGGGCAAGATCAATGCCCAGCTCCTTTGCCCGTGCGCGGACGGCAGGGGAGGCGAGTGTTTGCGCAGACGGCGTCGGGATGGCGATGGGCGTCGCTTGCGGGTGCGGTTCTGGGATGAAATGTTGGGGAGCGATCTCCAGATCCTCTCCATCGACTTGCGAT
>DLOX01000006.1:0-475 GCA_002478575.1 Sphingomonadales bacterium UBA7473
CATATTGGGTCAAATAAATGGCGGACATGAGGCCCAAGGGGATAGCCACGATCATCGCAATGATCGCACCAATGAACAGTGTGCCCCAAAAAAGAGGAATCGCCCCATAGGTCTTGCCCGTGTCTGGCATCGGAGGTGCGATGGGGTCTGGGTTCCAATTCAGACCGAAGAGGAAATCCGCAGGCGAAATGATTGCGAAGAAGCGTGCCGTCTCAAAGATGAGCGACGCAAGGATGCCAAAAGTTGTGAGGATCGCGACCGTCGATGCGATCAGCAAAATGATCATCACAATCCGCTCTACGCGCGTTCTTGCGGTAAAATCGGGGCGGAGCTTCAAGAAGCCAAAAATGCCACCGGCCATGGCGATCACGGCGGTCAAGACAATCCCGATGATGCCATAATAGGATCGAGCGGCGGCAATGGGCTCAATCAGCGCAGTCGCTGCAGGCGAGAATGCTGTTGTGGCACCTGTGCT
>DLOX01000006.1:490-2786 GCA_002478575.1 Sphingomonadales bacterium UBA7473
TGCTTGATAGGCTTCTCCCAAAACGGAAGCCCGTTCCATATCCATGGTGGGGAGCGCCGCTGCGACAGCGGGATCGGCCAATACCGATTGAAACACCAGATTGGGAGAGATGGCGAGCCAAACAACCGCAAAAACCGCAGCTGGTATGATCGCCCAAAGGGCACCATACCAGCCATGATAACCTGGCAAAGAATGAAGGGCAGTGGCGCCAGGCTTTGACTTGAAGCCATAAGCCCGAGCCCGTGCCGCCAGCCACGATATTAGCCCAAGGCCAATGATCATTAAAAAGAAGATGGCTGGCGACACGGAGTTAGGCCCTTACTTCAGGTTCGTTGGATCAAGAAGCGTCATCGACTCCGCGATGGCCGCATTTTTGGCGCGCACATCATCAGGTGCAATCACCATGCCCAGCTTTTTCAAGCTGCCTTCAGGGCCCCAAGACTTGGAGAATTCAACCGCGAATTCCTTCAAGCCTTTGATTGAAGCCAGATGAGCCTGCTTCACATAGATATAGAGTGGGCGAGCGCCTGGATAGCTGAAGTCAGATATTGTCTGATAGCTGGGGGCAACGCCATTCATCGGCACGCCCTTCAGCTTGTCCATATTCTCTTCAAGGAATGAAAAGCCGAACACGCCAATGGCCTGAGGATTGGAGGCCAGCTTTTGCACGATCAGATTGTCATTCTCGCCTTGATCGACATAGGCACCATCGTCGCGAACGCCTGTGCAGATCTTCTTGTGCTCATCCTTGTTGCTGTCCTTCAGCGCTTTCATCGCTGGGTCTGTGTCGCAGCCTTTAGTGAGGATCAGCTCAGCCAGGCCGTCCCGGGTTCCAGAGGTGGAGGGAGGTCCATAAACAGCAATTGGAATTTTCGGGAGTGATGGGTTCACATCGCTCCAGAGCTTTGCGGTTTGTGGCTTGCCGAATGGGTTTGCGGCCAGAGCCTTATACACATCCACTGGGGTCAGCTTCATGTCAGGGCCGTTTTGCGCTTCAGCAAAGGCAATGCCATCAAGGCCAACTTGAATTTCGATAATGTCTTTCACGCCGGCTTTGGCGCAATCTTCATATTCGGACGCTTTCATCCGGCGCGATGCGTTCACAATGTCAGGATGAGCAACGCCCACGCCTGCGCAGAACAGCTTCATGCCTGCACCAGTGCCGGTTGATTCGATGATCGCCGCTTTGATGCCAGGATTGGTTTTTGCGAGTGATTCGGAAACCGCCTTTGCGAATGGATAAACGGTGGACGATCCAACTGCGCGCATTTGGTCACGCGATGATGATGCGCCGCCGCCGCAGCCCGCCAAAACGACCGAACCAGCCAGCAACAATGAGAGAGATTTGAACTTGAACATACAGAAATTCCCTGTGCCTGATGATCAGGGCTCTATCGCCCTAGACCTGTGACGCGTCGCCAATGTGACAGTATTGTTACATTTTTATGACATTTAGAAACTACCGTATAGGCAGCTTGATTTCTACAGTCGTTCCAACTCCAACAGTGCTTGTTATGTCAAGCTGGCCTTTGTGGCGCTCGGCAATATGTTTGACGATCGCCAGCCCCAATCCCGTGCCACCGCTGGCCCGGCTCCGCCCCGGATCTGTGCGATAAAAGCGGCGGGTTAGGTGGGGTAAATGCTCGGCCGCTATGCCTTGACCTTGATCGGCGACCGAGAAACGAAGCCACCTGTCGCTTTGAAGATCGAGCGATACCGAAACCGGCTTGTCCGAATCACCATATTTAATGGCATTGTCTATCAAGTTGCGCACAAGCTGGTCCAACTGGCCACGATCACCGGGCACGGTGGCGTCTTCCACATCAATGTCGAGCTTGACCTTCTCATGCCCCTGCACGGCATTCACATCGCGGACGGCGTGAGTGATGATCGATGCAAAATCGATTTTGTCTTGGGGGCGCTCATGCTTCTCCGCTTCGATGCGGGAAAGGGACATCAGGTCCTCAACCAAGCTGTTCATGCGCTTGGCTTCGCGGCCCATGGTGTCGAGAAACTTATTGCGAGTAATGGGATCGCCGCCCGCCTTGGGTGTGGTCAGCGTCTCGATATAGCCCACGATAGAGGCTAATGGTGTGCGCAGTTCATGGCTGGCATTGGCCACAAAATCTGTATGCGCGCGCGAGATATCAGCTTGAGCCGACAGGTCACGAAGCTCGACCAGCTCCTTGCTGTCATCGACACGAAAGCGCGTCAGTTTCCAAAGGCTTTTCGCAGTCGTCAGCCCTTTCACCACGGCGGGCTCCTGGCTATCGCTTGAAAGGTGACGGATGGCCTC
>DLOX01000012.1:0-176 GCA_002478575.1 Sphingomonadales bacterium UBA7473
GGCGGAGACTGTCAGTGTGGCGGCGTTTGTCGCAGTGGCGCGAGTGCTGAGTTAAGGCTGTTCCTGAGAAAAGCGGCTCTCGCAGTGCATTCGTTGCAGCCCGCCCGCGCGGCCAAAGGGTCGCCTTCGAAGCGCACCATCATCACTCAGTACAACATGCTAAGCTGCGAAATCAG
>DLOX01000012.1:234-643 GCA_002478575.1 Sphingomonadales bacterium UBA7473
TATCTTTCCTCTCGGGTCGTCCAGCCCTCATCCAGCACCCGGATCAGCGTCTGGCGCAATGATCGGTTAAGCCGAAGCGTTTGCAGCACGTTGCCCCGCTCCGCAAATACTTGCCGCAAGTAAAATACCGCAACATCGTCCGCATCGGTGGTGTAGCTTTCGCGTAGCGCGAGGAATACCTTGTTCACCCAGTCGGCATCAATCCCGATCTCGCGGTGCAGGGCGCGCGCCATTCCGGCTTCATCAGTGCTCCAGAAAGTCGTGAAACGCGCGATAAATGCCCCAACCTGGCGATCTGACGGGCCGACGGCAGCCACGTAGACTTGATCCGCAAGCAAGGCACCAGCCACACCGCCAACAAAGGCCCCAACCGCGACACCAATCGGCCCAAACCAGACCCCGGCGAGCG
>DLOX01000012.1:718-2775 GCA_002478575.1 Sphingomonadales bacterium UBA7473
TCCCGCCAGTAACGCCGCCTGCAATATTCGAGACCTCGCGCCCGGTTTGCCAAGCTTTATCCTGAGCATTGGCGATATTATACACCGCAATGCCAATACCCAAGATGAAAAGAGCCCTGCCCGCAGCCCCGGCACGCGCCGCGAACTGGGTTGCCGACGGCCTTGCGCGTCCGGCTGATTCGACGACTTCAAGGTAAACCTGCGTTTGCTGGACATTGTTGAGTTGCGCGAAGCTCTTTTGGTGGAGCCTTTTCGAAAGTTTCTCAAGAACGGTATCGAGATCGAGGCCTTTGGCCTTGAGATTTTCAGCAAGCGCGCGGCCAATAGCGGCGGAGCGAGCCCGCTGAACCTCCAGAAGCTTATTGCGCATCCCGTTGGCTGCCTCCGCCACGGCCTTGGCTGACATTTCACCATTGCGATAGGCGCTGCGCAGCGACGCACTTATCTCTTGTGCGTGGCGAATGTATCGCGAGCGGACCTCCGCGATATTGATCGCCTGATAGGCGAAGTTGATCGCAGTCGCTTCAAATGCGCGGATCGCCTTTTCGGTGTTAGGATCAAGCGCTCTTTCAGTCATGAATCAACATCGTAATTGAGAAAGATATGGGCCCGCGTCAGCAACCCACCCCGCCGCCGTGCGCCGCGCGGCAAGCCCGCCAGCGAGCGGCGACCCTCAGGATCAACTGATAGAGACCAGATCGTTTCGCCCTCAAACCGGAAGCGCAGCCTATCCGAATGCGAATCCACTATGCGAAAAATACCGCCTGCATAGGGCGCACCGATAACAACGTGGTCAAGGACATCATCCCCGCGAACCAGCACCAGATGCAATCGCTCCTCGTAAGGATTGTCCTCATCCAGTATGAGCAGGGTTTCCGATCGGGAAACGGCAAATTGATCGCAAAGAGACGCCGCATCAACGACGATCTGTCGCGCTCCCTGTAGAGACTGCAGTACAATCCGCGGTTCCGGTTCACGCTGGCTATCAAGGCATCGGAAACGATTGGTTCTCAACATGATGAAAAACTAAGTCTGCTATGAGGCGAAGTCCAACGCAAACTGCAGGCAAGGTTAGGAGCAATCCGGAAGGCGATTTTCAGCCCGCCGTGCTGCCTCAGGCCTTTTGCAGCCCGCGCACCAGCTCGGCCCGTTGCAGCATCAGATCAAGGATTTCCGATTGTTCCCCCGCCCATTCCATGATGGTGGAGAACATAAGGATTTCAATGCCATCCACGCCTTCCATCTGGATGCCATATTCCTTGTGCAGCATATCCCAATTGGCAGGCTCAATCGTCATCTTGTCGAACGGCAGGAACAGATCGCGGCAGCCATATTTGAATGGCGGCACGATCGAGAGGCTCAGCCCATCTTTGTGAATGCCGACCATCACTGGCGGGTGGCGGTGTGATTTGAGGTCGCCCGAAAGATGTCCCCAGCGAAAGCCCGGCTGCGAAATGCGCACCATGCCCGCCATCTTCTTGGCGATTGGCACGCGCGGTTCAATCGCCGCATAGAGCAGCTCATACTCGCGCCACCGCCCGGTGCTGGCGTGCATGATGTAGAACGCCACGCCGCCAAAAAACGCGAGGCTGAGCGCGCTGACGAACGCCATATATGCTTGTTCGAAGAATTCACCCATAACTGCTGGCTCCGCAGCAAAACCGCATGCGCGGTGCGTGCCGTAGGATTAGCCGGAAATGGTGGACAAAGCGTTCACCTTGCCTTCTTGCGCCGTTTGGCCTCTTGGCGCCAAGCATGCAGCAGCGGCTCGGTNNGGTGGACAAAGCGTTCACCTTGCTGGCTCGCCCGCCCGCAATTCTATCGCAATTGAGGGCAAGGGTTGGTGCGCCCGGTGTAATCAAAGCCCCAGGTGCGATATCCGGTCGCATCGATGTGAAACCGCCCCTGAGTATTGATCGCAAGGTCATCGGGCTTGAAATAGGCTCCCAGTCCCATTCCAGATCCAGTTCCAGCTGCGCGTTGCATAGCGCACAAATCCTTGAACAATTTGCGCCGGTCGGGCCTGTTACTGGCCACCAGATCCAGTGCCTTGAACT
>DLOX01000084.1 GCA_002478575.1 Sphingomonadales bacterium UBA7473
CGAAGCCGCGAAGCCGCGAAGGAATAGAATCCGTGGCTAAATATCTGGGCGATCATTTGGCAATTCGTATCGGCGCTGTGCGCATTCAGCGCCACATCCTTCGCGCCTTCGCGGCTTCGCGTGAGACAAAACCGAGACTCAGATGCCTCTAGATCAGCCATTATGAACCGCTGTCCATTCAGCCATCGCGCTCCAAGTCTCGACGCTACCCGATACTGTGCAGCCCTTTTCCCCCGCTGCGATATCGCCGATGCGGAACACAGTCTCACCAGCCTCTTCCAGCGCCGCAGTCACTGCGTCAGCATCTTCAGGTGCCACCACCACGGCCATGCCAATCCCGCAGTTGAATGTCCGCGCCAATTCTTCCGGTTCAATATTCCCTTGGGCTTGTAAGAAAGCCATCAGGCGTGGCAGCGGCCAAAGATCGGCATTCACATGAGCGTGCAAACCTTCAGGGAGCACGCGCGGTATATTCTCAAGCAAACCACCGCCGGTGATATGCGCCATCGCATGGATTTTGCCCGCCCGAACCTGCGGCAACAGCGATTTCACATAAATCCGGGTTGGTGCCATCAGCGCATCGATCAACAGCGTCTCAGGATCGAACAGGGCAGGGCGGTTGAGCTTCCAGCCTTTGTCAGTCGCCAAACGGCGCACAAGTGAAAAACCATTGCTGTGCACGCCCGACGAGGCCAGCCCCAAGATCACATCGCCCGCCGCGACTTTGTCCGCCGTCAGCACTTGATCCCGCTCGACCGCACCCACGCAGAAGCCCGCCAGATCATAGTCGCCGTCTGCGTACATGCCGGGCATTTCGGCCGTCTCTCCCCCAATCAAGGCGCATCCGGCTTGCTTGCAGCCTTCGGCGATACTGGCAACGACTTGAGTCGCGACATACGTGTCCAATTTGCCGCTGGCATAATAATCAAGGAAGAAAAGCGGCTCGGCACCTTGGACGATTAGATCATTGGCGCACATGGCGACCAGATCGATTCCCACACCATCATGCTTGCCCGATTCGATGGCAAGTTTCAGCTTGGTGCCAACACCGTCATTGGCCGCAACCAGTAACGGATCCTTGAAACCCGCTGCGCGCAGATCAAAAAAGCCCCCAAATCCGCCAAGGTCCGCATCTGCGCCCGGTCTCCGCGTGGCCTTGGCAAGCGGCGCAATCGCGCGGACGAGAGCGTTCCCGGCAGCGATCGAAACCCCTGCTTTGGCATAAGTATAAGGTTCGGGTTGGTTGTGCTTATTATCCATTTTTGTGCTGCTAGCGACATCCCCCTTGGATTTCCACGCCCAACACGCCAAAAGGGCCTCGTGATCGAAGTTCGTCGCCTGTTTAAGAACCTGCCTATCCTGCTCGCACTGCTATTTTCCGCAGTGGGTGCAGTGGTTTATGCCCAAATCGAAGGGGGCGATCGGGGAATCGCGCCTATTGATACAGCAAGCGGCTTGGAAGTTTCTGGCATCGTCGTTGATGTTAGTGCGCGCTCCGCTGATGCTGCTCGCTATGGCGGATGGAGAGAGGCGCAGCGCAAGGGTTGGCGCTTGCTCTGGACCAAATATCATGGCGGCGGGGCGCCCGGCTTGTCGGACGGCGCGCTTGATTCGATTGTCTCTTCGATTGTTGTCGAAGAAGAACAGATTAGCGCGACCCGCTACATTGCGCGGCTGGGCGTGATCTTTGATCGTGTGCGGGCTGCAGAGATTTTGGGCGTTGGCGGTGGGCGAACGCGCTCTGCGCCGATGCTCGTCATTCCCATCATGTGGGAAGGCGGCACACCGATCAGTTTTGAACAGCGGACATCGTGGCAAAAGGCGTGGGCGACATACAGCATGTCGAACAGCGCGATCGATTATGTCCGTCCGTCAGGTACGGGCGCTGATCCTTTGCTGCTTAACGTTGGCCAAATTGGTCGTCCCGGTAGACGCTGGTGGAGGGCGCTGCTGGATCAATATGGCGCGGCTGACGTTGTGATCCCAACCGTGAAGCTCGAACGGCGTTGGCCGGGTGGGCCAGTCGTCGGGCATTTTTCTGCGCGCTTTGGCCCAGATAACCGGCTGCTCGATACGTTCAGCCTGACGGCGCCCAACGCGGCGGGCATCCCCAAGATGATGGAAGCTGCGATCACGCGGATCGATGGGATTTATGCCAATGCCTTGGCAACGGGCCTGCTGCGGCCAGATCAATCTTTGATCATCGAACAGCCTGTCGAGCCGGACGCGCCGACCATGGAAGAAGATAGTGGTTTGACGCCTGAGACTCCGTCTGAAGATGCCGCGGGCGATGAAGATGAAGGCGACGAGCCAAAAGCTGCTGCTGAAATCTCAACCTTCACTATCCAGTTTGAAACGCCTGATGTTGGTTCGGTGAGCGCGACAGAATCGGCAGTGCGCGGCATTCCAGGTATCAAGTCAGCATCAACCACCAGCCTTGCCTTGGGCGGTGTATCCGTGATGCGCGTTTCTTTCGCAGGCGATGCAGGTATGCTCCGCCTCGGTTTGGCCGCACGAGGCTTCTCAGTCTCCGAAGGGGGTGGCGGCTTTAGGATCAGTCGCTGATCGGAATGGATCAATCCGTTCTGCCCTTTGATTGGCCTGCCCCTGAGTCGAAAGATGATTTCATCATCACGGCGGCCAATGCGGATGCCGTCAAATGGTTGGAGCATCCAGCGACTTGGCCGGTGCGTGCGACTTTGCTGACCGGCCCGCGCAAATCGGGCCGCAGTTTGCTGGGGCGGATCATGGCGACCAAGATCGGCGCGACCATGATCGATGATGCTGAAACGCAGCGCGAGGCGGATATTTTCCACCGCTGGAATCTGGCGCAGGAAGAGCGCAAGCCATTGATCCTGATCGCCCTTTATCCGCCGCCCAAATGGCGGATCGCCCTGCCGGATTTGGCATCGCGCCTGAAAGCAACGCCGCATGTCGCCATTTCAGATCCGGATGATTTGCTTGTCCGCATGCTCATGGAAAAGCTGCTGGCCCAGCGCGGCCTTCACCTAAAGCCGGAAGTGGCGGCCTATGTGATTGCGCGGGTTGAGCGCAGCTATGTGGGTATCATCCGTTTTATCGATGCGTTGGATAATGCGGCGCTCGCGCAAAAGCGCAGCCTCAGCATTGCTTTGGCGAAGCAAGTGCTGATCCGGATCGGCATGGAGGAAGAGCAGCTGAAACTTCCGGGGACGGAGTGACGCCCGGTGGTTTCGTCTGCTCATTCAATAATTGTTGTTGTTCAAATTCACGGCAGGTTTTGTTGAGACTGAGGGAGCCGTCGACACCGAGGGGGCGACTGAGGTTTTCCCTCGCGTGTTACCATGGGCAACATAGGCGTCATCAGGCGCGCCTGAGGTCCGAGCATAGCCAGGATGCTCTAGGTCATCATAATTGGTTGGGCTGGCCAGATCGGCTTTGATTTCGTCCGCATGAGTGATGGCATAGGCCGCAACCGCTGCCGCCACCTTGCGTTCGTCATAGCCCCGGCCCTGCATTTTTGACGAGATTTGTTCCTCCATCGCCATGCGCGCGGTTTGAACCAACAGTCCACGATTGTTAAACTCTCGACCTTGCTTCGCGAACTTGCCTTCTTCTGCGCCAATGGCATCCACGGTGACGCGAGTCTTAGTGCCATCTTCGCCTTCGGGTGTCACAGTCGCAACAAAGCGAGCAATCTCATGACCATATTCGGTGAGCTTCCAAGTCACTGACTGGTTTGTGACGCGGCTGACGCGCACTTCCGATCCCTTGGCACGATTGACCGTTTTCTTCAGGTCGTCGGGAATATTGGTGCGTGCAATGACGGCATAGACCTGATCAACTGGCATATCATAAACATCCCCCGGCTGGCCGCCTGAACAGGCTGAAAGCGCTAAAGAGGCTGCGCAAAGCATGAGAGTAGGCCATTTCATCGGGCGAGTTCCTTTCTTAGCGGAAGAGCGACTTTTTATTGTCTTGGGTTTCATTGATCAGGCGCTTCAACTGAAAGCCATGCGATGGCGTGCGCCGGGCGTTGATGGCGTCCAATGCGGCTTCGATGTCCTTCGTGATCGCTTTGTCGAGTGACCATTCGTTGACACGGCCTGTCAAAGTTTGGGCAAGCCTATCTGCGTTGAAGCGCACTTCAATCTTTGATCCAGCACCAGCCGCTTCAGGCGTGATCTTGGCGTTCAGGGTCATGTAGAGCTTTGAAGGCGTGGAGACGACCAAGCGGATCGATTGTGGCTTCTGCCCGGAAAGCGAGATGCGTGGGCGCCCACCATCTGCCAGCATGCGATCCAGCCGATCATAAGGCGCACTTGCGAAATAGCGTTCAAGCTGATTGTAAACGCGGCGCGGATCTTCGCCCGAACGGTAAGTGATTTCGTTGCGGTCTTCGACAAGGCCTTTGAGGCCTTTATAGCCCGTCCAGCCCATATAAGAGCATGATCCCACGAACAGCAGGAACGCCATCCCCACAACCGCCAGACAGGATTTCATGCTACGCCCCCGCACATTTACATGGAGAAACAATTAGGCGCTAAGCGTAAGGATAGGGTTAATGCTAAGCGTTGGAACCGCGAAAGGGCCAATTAATTAACGTGCCCACCCATAGCGCCCACCACACAAAAACTGGCTGAAACGCAAGGCGTGGCGCGTGATAGCCCCAACCCAGCGTTGTTCCGCCAATCTCTATCGCATTGATCGCGTGGTTGATGTTGGCCGGATAGACACAGACAGCATAGAGCGCGAGGCCAATGCCCGCCGCCTTTCGAAAGCGTGGGATCAATAGGCCAATGGCCCCGGCGATTTCTGCAATGCCAGTGAAAGCCACCACTTCGGGCGTGAATGGCACCCAGCCTGGTGTGATCTTGATGAAACCTTCCGGAGACCGCAAATGGGCAACTCCAGCTAGAAAATAGAAGAGGGCCAGCACCCATCGTGCACCAATGCGCGCTTTTTCAATCACTTATGTCCTCCACCTTTTTTCTTGTCGAAAGAGGCTAGCAGTTTGTAGAACGAACGCCATCCCCTTCGGTTCTTTCGTCCAAAGGGCAGCATTAGAAATGATAAGGGTTCGGGTCTCATGAAAATATATGCATTGGCTGCGGGAGCCATGGTTTGCTCCGTTCCAGCTGCGGCACTTGCAGGGCCGTGTGAAGATGGCTTTGTCAAAAAGGGCTCTGCCATTGGCGGGCTGAAGTTCACGGCATCGATCACCGTGCCAGACCTGACACCTGCCAGCGCCATCTACCAAATGAAGGGCTTAGCGCTCGGCAAAGGCTATGACGTGCTGACCGAAGAAGCCGAGGATGGCTCAATGCTGATTGAGCAATCGCAGACGCAAAAGGCGCGGTCCTTCCCGATCATCGTCACGGCGACCACGGCAGCAAAGGTCGGCACCGTCACCATGCAGGCCAATTTGCGCGGCGGCATGATGACCAAGGATGAAGCCGCGAAGGCCGAAATGTGCTCCATGCTCAATCAATTGAAGGGCGGGAAAGCTGGGCTTGCTCTGGCTGCGAAAGGCCGCACCGCGTCCGCTGCTCCGTCCGCTCCCACCAAGATCGGGGCCATGGTCCTGTCCATGCGTCTATCGGGTGAAAAGAATAAGAACCCAGCGGCCATTCCTCTGCGTTACAAAGGCAAGAGCTTCACCATCGACGGGACGGTTGATGCAATTGCGAAGGATGGCGATACCTATCGCATCGATTTCTACGTGCCAGAGCCGCACGAACAAGTGCTTCTTTTGCCCGGCCAAGCCAATTTCAAAACCGATATCAGCTGCTTGATGGCGAAAGGGCAAGCAGCTTACTCGCTATCATTGAAGCCCAAGAAATCGGTAAAGCTCACTGGCACTTTTCACCGCTATCGCGACTATCCGCCGATCATGTGGCTAAGCGATTGCCGACCAGCGGAGTGAGTGAGGCTTAGTCGCCTTCAAACTCCATGAGCGAGCGCGGGTTAACGCCTGCGCTTCGTAACTTGGCGGCACCGCCCAAGTCTGGCAAATCGATCAAGAAGCGGGCTTCGGTAACAATCGCGCCTTGCCCGCGAATGAGCGAAATCCCGGCAAGGGCAGTGCCTCCGGTTGCGATCAGATCATCGACGAGCAGCACGCGCATGCCGGGCTTTACCGCGCCAACATGCATCTCGATCCGGTCCGTTCCATATTCGAGCGCATAGTCAATGCCGACTTTCTCGCCCGGAAGCTTCGATGGTTTGCGGAGCATCAGCTTGCCCTTTGTGAGCGCATAAGACAGCGCAGAGGCGACGACAAAGCCCCTTGCTTCAATCCCCGCGATTAGATCGACTTCGCTTGCGTCAAAAGTTTCAATCATCCGATCAATGCTCAGCCTAAACCCAGCGCCATCCAACAGCAGGGTTGAGACATCGCGGAACATGATACCGGGCTTCGGATAGTCCGGGATATTGCGCACGAGCGCTGCGAGATCGGCATTGTTGGTCATGATGTGATGGCATCCAAAGGCGCTGAGGTAAAAAGTTTGAACAGGATGTTCGGGTCCGCCTTCTCATCGCGCCCGGCCTCCGCAATTTCAAGTGCCCGCAAGATTTTCATGATGTCAGGCTGATGCATTTCGCCGGGGAGGGTGATGAGCCCTCCGACGCGGTTTGATGTGACGGCTGCATAGAGGCTTTGGGCATGATCAAAGGGGATCACTTCATCCTGCGTGCCATGGACGATATAGACCGGTTCATCCGTGTTTTGAACGGCGGTCTTATTGTCAAAAGGATCCCTTACCAGAGCCCGCACCAACGACGGCGCAAGCGGCTTGATACCGGTAAAAGTGCCAATGGTGATGAGAAGATCAAGCTTGTACCGGGTCGACAGGTCCAGCGCGACGCCCCCGCCGAGGCTGTGACCGATGACGATGAGGGAGCGCCCTCCGGAGGCTCGCTTTGCGTAGGCTAAAAAGGCATCGGCATCCTGCGCAGCCCCGGCCTGGCTCGGACGGCCCGGATTGCCGCTATACCCGCGATATTCTGCCGCAATCAGGCCATAGCCCGCATCGGTGACTTGCCGAAACCAAGCTGCGGCATCAGCAGCACCATAGGCGTTGCCATGAAACAACAGGATGATGGGCTTTTCGGGCTTTGGTTCGATGAACAACCCGACGAGATCAAGACCATCAGCGGTCTTGACCTCGATCAATTTCGCCTCTGCAGGCAATCTGATTTGCTTGAGCGGCACAGTCGGGGGCTGAAAAATGACCCCGCGGATGATGAACGGGATCGCGGCGACGATCGCGCCTATGGTCAAAAGGGCGGCGAGGGCGATCCAGAGCGTTTTCATGTTTCCCGAATTGCGGCGTCAAGGGCCGACGTCAAGCGAGGAGCGCACAATATCGTGCCAAAGCCCCCAAATAGAAAAAGGGCGGGAACCTTTCGGCCCCGCCCTTGATCTTTGTCAGTCTGTTGAAAGACTTACTTAAGTTCAACCGTTGCACCAGCAGCGATGAGTTGGTCACGGACCTTCTCAGCTTCTGCCTTGGAAACGCCTTCCTTGATCGCCTTTGGCGCTGCTTCCACAGCTGCCTTGGCTTCGGTGAGGCCGAGACCGGTGATGGCGCGAACTTCCTTAATGACTGCGATCTTGTTGCCGCCGTCACCCGTCAGGATCACGTCAAATTCGGTTTGCTCTTCAGCAGCAGCAGCAGCGCCGCCAGCGGCAGGAGCTGCAACAGCAACAGCAGCAGCGGCAGAAACGCCCCACTTTTCTTCAAGCATCTTGGAAAGCTCAGCGGCTTCAAGCACGGTCAGAGCAGAAAGGTCTTCAACAATTTTGTTCAAATCAGCCATTTTATATCTCCATGGGGCTAAAATCTTCGCCCCGTTCAATCAGTTAGTGTGTGAAAATCGCGAAAAGTTCAGGCGGCTTCTTTGGCGGCATATGCGCCGAGAACCCGTGCCAGCTGACCCGCCGGTGCTTGAACAATCTGTACAACCTTGGTTGCCGGTGCCTGGACCAGGCCGACAATCTTGGCGCGCAGTTCATCAAGCGACGGAAGCGTCGCCAGAGCCTTCACCCCATCCACATTCAACAGCGTATCGCCCATTGCGCCGCCAACGATTTCGAGCTTGTCGTTCGT
>DLOX01000286.1 GCA_002478575.1 Sphingomonadales bacterium UBA7473
GCCGAGCAGACCAACGAACGGTGAGGTCGAACCCACGGTTGCGAGGAAGGACAGACCGGTGCCGAGCTTTGCGTTCACCATGTCTTGGCTGCGACGCAGGCTGGAGTGCATCCACTCATGCTGATCCATTGGATCGGTCAAAAGGCCATGCTCTTTGTCGGCGCGCAGGCCATCATCAACGAGCTGACGATAAGCTGAGTTCTTTTCAAACTTGTTGGCGCCTTCTTCAAGCGAACCTGCGCGCCAGAAATTGGTCACGCCTTCGCTCGACTGCTTCAAAACCTTTGATTGCTCAAAATATTTGGTGAGCATGATGTACCATGAACCAGCAGACATGATGACCATGATGCCGAAAATCGTCCAAGAGATTGGGCCACCTTCTTCAAGGGCCTGCAAAAGACCAAATTCGACCTTTGCAGCGGCGGTTCCCGGAGCGGCTGCTGCCGCAATCATCAACGTGTTGAACATATTTACTTCCCTCTTAATCTTTTCAAACTGGTTAGTTAGAAGCCACGGCGAACCGCAGCCATGGCTTATTCAGGCAGCACCCAACGGATGCGGTTTGAGTATGTGTCAGACACAGCAGCTCCCGTCGTATCTTTCGCCGGTGTGAAGCGTGCACGACGCGTCACCAAGCGACAGGTTGCTTCGTCTAGCGTGGACGAGCCGCTTGAACTGGTTACCTGACAGCTGGTCACCCGACCATCAGGGCCAACGTCGACACGGAAGCCCGTTGTTCCCTGCTCTTCAGCGCGAATAGCGGATGATGGATAGTCATCGGTCGTCGCCCAGTTTGCGGGATTGCCCTTCGCCACTGCCTTTTGTGCCTTCACAACCGCTGGAGGTGGCGGAGGTGCAGGCGGCGCTGGGGGAGGAGGAGGCGGTGCCGGTGGCGCAGACGGCGTAATCACCACTTGCTGCGTATTTTCTGACACAACACTAGATTTCACCACGGGCGGAGGTGCAGTCACCTTCGGCGGCGGCGGGATGTCCAGCTTTTCAGGGGGTGGAGGTGGCTCCTCGGGCTCGGGCTCTTCCTCAGCAACGTCGAAAGTTTCCAGATCTTTGAAAACTTGCTTCGCCGCGTCATAGGCGAGTCCGGTAATGAGCGCGTAGCCCATCCCAGCGTGGAGCAAGGCCACCACGCCAAGAGAGACCACCCGTCTGGTGGACATTTCTTGATCAGCATAAGCCATTAACGAACGACACTCCCTCCATAATCTTACACCACAAGAAGGCTGACAGACTGCCGATTGATTCGCAACCGGAATGACAACCTCGAACCCAGCGATTAGGTTTTTGTTTACCGCTGGCTTCTTCCGCCATCTATCGCCGCGTTCATGTTGACGCAATCGCTTTTGCCGCAGGGTGGCGCAGAAAAGCGCCCTTTGTCATAAGGCCGTCATTGACCGTTCAGAAAGACCGACTTGACCCATGCGAATGATCTTCACCGCCATTTTGTCCTTAAGCGCGATAGCTGGGCTTTCGAATGGAAAAGCGCAGGTTTCTGCCAAGAAATCACCGCTTCCTCCCGCACAATCGCAGTTGACCTATGCCGATACGGCTGATCTGGGCCTTGCCGCGCAGCAAGTTTCAGCCATCCGAATTCGACAAGCCGTCCGATTGAAAGGGCAGGAAGCATTGACGGTGATTCCCGGTAGGAGACGCTTTTTAGTAACGGCAGAAGTGCTTGCACTGATTCGCAGCAAGGAGCCAATCCCGCCGCGAATCAGTTTCATTGTGGATGTCGCGCCGGGCGCAGATGGCAAATTCCCAAAACTGAACAGGGGGGAATGGATCCTCTTTTCCAATCCAGTCGCGGGTTATCCAACCGAGGTCCGCCTGGTCTCGCCAGATGCTATGATCCCCGCTCTACCTGACCAGCTTGCTCGCGTGCGCGGGATATTGAAGGATGCAACTGCGGAAGCCGCCCCTCCTGCCATCACGGGCATTGCCTCTGCCTTTCATTCGCGCGGCTCAATCGATGGCGAGGGAGAAAGCCAAATCTTTCTCGATTCAGTCGGCGGCAAGCCCGTTTCCCTTTCGGTTGTAAGACAAGCCGGAACAGCGCCGACTTGGTCCGTGGCATTGGGAGACGTTGTTGATCAAGGCGCAGGGCCGCCAGTAAGAGACAGCTTCCTTTGGTATCGTCTTGCTTGCTTCTTGCCACCCAGCCTGCCCGCTTCCTCGTTGGCTGAGACTGCGCCTGAATACGCGCCTTTGGCCGCAGCAGATTATAGCTTCATCTTGCAACAATTGGGTCCATGTCGTCGGACTTTAAAGGTCCGCCCCGGAGCCTAAGCGCCCAAATGAACAAAGTCTCGATCGAAGCTTTTGAGCGATGCACCGCCATCGACATAGATAATCTGGCCGCTGCTTGCCTGCGCGTTGAGGAGCCATAGCACGGCGTCCGCAATATCGTCAGGCTCGGGCAAGCGCTTCAAGGGCATGGCAGCTTCCAGTGCCACCATCTGGGCAGGGCGATAGTCTTCGGTCGGGATAGTAAGGCCGGGCGCGACGCCATTGACGCGAATGTGCGGCGCTAGCGTGCGCGCAAGAGTTTCGGTTGCCGCCGCAAGGGCTTGCTTAGACAATGTGTAGCTCAGCTGGTCGCCTATCGGCTGGCGAATGCGTTGATCCAAAATGTTGATGATACAGCCTTCAGCGCCCTTCAAGGCTCGCGCCATCGAAAGGCCAAGCATCACTGGTGTTACCGCATTGGTGATCATTCGATCCACAAGGCCCTTCCCATCAACGCTTTCCCAATCATCATCAATGAAGCGAGAGGCATTATTAACCAATGCCGTTGGAGGTGCGCCAAATGCTGCCTGCGCTTCTGCCATCAAAGCCTCACCCGATGAAGCGTTGGACAGATCGGCCACAAAGGCTTTCCATTCAGTGCCTTGCGCAGCCAGTATCGCGGCCAGATCAGGGTCCGGGTCTTGCGCTTCCCGGCTGTGGAGCGCCAAGGACCAGCCTTCCATTGCCAACCGGGAAGCGATGCGAGCACCAAGCCGCCTCATCCCCCCAGTGACAAGTGCAAGCTTCACCGGCGTGACCTGATCAAGGTGATGCCAATGGATTCACCCGCCTCCGCAATCGCAAGTTTGACGATTTTAATCTCGACCTTCAGCACGCGAGGATCGCTGACGAATAAAGTCTCCGCAATATGATCAGCGACCGCTTCGATCAGAACAAAATGAACGCCCTGCGGCAAAGCGTCGGTCGCTGCGCGTTTGAGGTCCATATAGTTTTTGGACGCTGACAGTGGCGTATCGGGCGCAAAATGATCGGGGCATTGCAGTTGCACCCGCATCGAAATGCGAAGTGGCTGCGGCAGATGCGTTTCTTCTGAATAAATGCCGGTCAACACAGGCACTTCAAGAGCACATACCTCTAGGGTCAAACTGTCAGGTTGGATGGACATGGCGGCGGGCCTTAGTCGCGTTTCTTCGTTGGGGGAAGAGCTGTCCGCACGCTTTTCATTTTCAATTCAGGCAAAGCCCGCTATGCGGCGCGGCTCTTGAACAGGGGTCGAATAAGGGGCGCGGGGCAATTGGTCGATTTGGTTCCCATCGGGATGGTGCAACAACAGGCGGTTGAGCAATTGCTCGACGCGGCCTTTGGCGTGGATCGGCATGGGCGAACTGCTTACCGTATGCGCGAAGGCGTTGCCGTCATTCCCGAACTGAGCTTTGCAGCGTTGGATCAAGGCCAATTGGTTGGAACGATCCAATGCTGGCCCGTTGCGCTGGAGGAGCCAAACGGCGCGCTGCATCCGCTGACATTGGTTGGTCCTGTTGCGGTTGACCCAGCCGTCCAACGCGGCGGTATCGGCAAAGCGATGGTCACACATTGTCTGAACGCGAGTGACGCATTGGGTTATGATGCGCTCATGATGATAGGCGATCCGGAATATTATGGCCGGTTCTTTGGCTTTGATGCCGAAGCAACAGCGGACTGGACGATTCCGGGACCGGTTGAGCGGCGGCGCTTGCTTGCGCGGATTGCCCGCCAAGGCGGCTTGCCCCGCGCAGGACGCATCATTCCGCATCTGGCCTTTGCAAGTCTTGGTTTAGCCGCTTAGAGCTTCTGGCCATGCCTATGGCCGAAACCCCGAAGGATCTGTCTCGCCTCTCGCTTGAGCAATTGGCGAGCCTTGCCGCCGATCATCTATCGCCGCCGCTCGATAAGTGGAACCCGCCGCTTACCGGTGATAGTCGCATCCGGATCGCCGCAGATGGCCGATGGTTTCATGATGGCACCGTCATCGGTCGCGAAAACTTGGTGCGGCTTTTCTCGACGATCCTGCGGCGCGAAGGGGACGGCAGCTACGTGCTAGTGACGCCGGTTGAGAAACAAAGTGTCGACGTCGAAGACTTGCCTTTCCAAGCGGTAGAAGTGAAATCCCAGGGTACTAGCGAGAACCGCACGCTGGCCTTTCGATTGAATGTGGGGAACATCATCATCGCTGGGCCAGATCATCCCATTCGCTTTGATGGCAGTGCTGACGCCCCCCGCCCTGCCCTTTTGGTGCGGCCCGGTATCGAAGCTCGGATATCGCGTGCGCCTTTTTATGAGCTGGTCGAATTGGCTTGCGAAGAAGCGCCAGACGCGCCGGGGCTGTGGAGCAGCGGCACCTTTTTCTCGATGGCGGCCATTGCATGAATTTGATTGATCGTTTGACCAATGCGCTTGAACAAAGCCACGCCGCTTCTTCTGACCTTATCGCGGGCGACCGACCCACGTTTGCCGATGATGAGGCCGACCTTGTCGATGCTGCCGTACTTGTCGCTTTCACTGATCGCGCGGAGCCCGGCATCATCCTGACCCAGCGGCCGCAAACCATGCGCAAGCACCCGGGCCAAGTCGCTTTTCCCGGCGGGCGGATGGATGCGGAAGATGAGTCTTTGATCGCTGCGGCGTTGCGGGAGGCAGAAGAGGAGATTGGCCTACCTCCGCATCTTCCACATATCATTGGGCTTGCTGATCAATATCGCACGATCACCAACTATCGCGTCACTCCTGTGCTCGCTGTCATCCCGCCCGATTTGGACTTCATCGCCAATGATGGTGAAGTTGAAGCTGTGTTTGAAGTGCCAGCCCATTTCCTGTTCGATCCCGCCAACCATCAACGGCAGATTGTAATGTGGGAAGGCAAAGAGCGATCTTATCATGAAATGCATTGGGAAGATCGCCGGATTTGGGGCGCAACCGCCGCAATGATCGTCAACCTGTCACGGCGGCTCGCATGGTGAATTTGGAGCTCGCCAAACTGGGCAACCGTCAAAGGGACATTGCTCTGCTTGCATCACTCCTTGGCGGCACTGAGGGTGACACGCGCTTGGTTGGCGGCTGCGTGCGCGATGGTTTGCTTGGACTTCCCGTCAATGACATTGATCTCGCGACACGGCTTTTGCCCGAAGAGGTGATGGAGCGCCTGAAGGCTGCGAAGATCAAGGTGATTCCAACGGGCTTGGCGCATGGCACCGTGACGGCGGTAACACATGGTCATCCGGTAGAGATCACAACGCTTCGCCGTGACGTATCGACGGATGGCCGCCATGCAACGATTGCCTACACAGACGATTGGCAAGAGGATGCGGCCCGGCGCGACTTTACGATCAATGCGCTGTCTGCCGATATGGTCAGCGGAGAAGTTTATGATTATTTTGGCGGGCTAGACGATCTGGAGGTCCGCACCGTTCGCTTCATTGGCGATGCGAACCAGCGGATCAAAGAAGATCATTTGCGTATCCTGCGCTTCTTTCGCTTCCACGCCCGCTTTGGGTCTGAAGCTATTGACGAGACCAGCCTGAACGCTTGCGCGACCCACGCCAATAGCTTGATGGCCTTGTCTCGCGAGCGCATAGCAGATGAATTGTTCAAGCTGCTTAGCTTGCCCAACCCTGCGCCAACTATTCAGCTGATGTTGGACCATGGCATTTTCTTGCCAGTTCTTCCCGAGATTGGAGCCGAAGCGCCGGTGGCTTTGGCCCGACTGGTCGAGCGAGAACAAGCGCAAGGCGTTCCCGGCGATCCCACACGGAGGCTCGCCGCTCTGCTGCCTGCTGATCCTGACTTGGCCTTTGACATTGCCAATCGCTTGAAATGTTCAAACCATCGCCGCAAGCGGCTGAGCCTTGCCGCAGGAAGAGTGGATAGCGATGGCAAAGACACGC
>DLOX01000253.1:0-3237 GCA_002478575.1 Sphingomonadales bacterium UBA7473
GGGCAATTCTTCAAGAATTTCGGACTGACCGTTGTGGTCGCCGTGTTGTTGTCGCTACTGGTGGCGCGCCTCATCACGCCCATGATCGCTGCTTATTTCTTGAAGAGCCATGGTGAAGAAGATCACGGGAATTCCGGCTGGATCAAACAATATATGAAGATCCTGCGTTGGTCGCTTGATCATCGTGCATGGATTGTCGTTTTTGGCGCCATGTCGTTGGTGGCTACGGTCTTCCTCTTCTCTCGGATGAGCTTCACCTTCATTCCTGAGCAAGACTCAAGCTATAGTCAGATCAGGATCGAACAGGTCCCCGGCACGACGCTTGCCCAAACCAAGGCCGTCACTGAGCAAGTTCAACGCATGGTTGGTGCCGAAGACAAGGTAGTCGAGGCCGCCTTTGCCGACATTGATCCGGGATCGGCCAGCATTTACCTGACGCTCAAAGAAGATCGGCCGATGACGAGCCTTGATTTCGAAGAGAAATGGGGCCCCAAGCTCAACGAAATTCCTGACGCGCGCATCTTCTTCCGTGCCCAAGAAAATGGTGGGCCTCCAGGATCGGGTCGGGATTTGGCCGTCACGCTAGCGGGCGATGACACCGCTTTGCTGACCGAAACCGCAAACAAGCTGGTTGAGGAAATGCGGACGCTGCCGCAGTTGGTGGCGCCGCGCGTGAGTGGCGATCTTCAACGACCGGAAATCACCGTGACGCCGCGCATGGATTTGGCGGCCAGCCTCGGAGTGACGACGGCGGCATTGTCTCAGACAGTGCGGATCGCGACCATTGGTGATATTGATCAGAATAGTCCGAAATTCTCGCTGGCCGATCGTCAGGTGCCGATCCGTGTGACCCTCAGTGAGGAATCGCGGCGGAGTCTTTCCACGATTGAGAATCTGCCCGTCCAAACGGCCAATGGCGGCTCGGTTCCATTGAAGGCCGTGGCTGACATCACCTTTGGTGCGGGGCCAACGACAATTCAGCGGACCAACCTCAATCGGCGCATCAATATTGGCGCTGACTTGGCCGATGGCGTTGTCTCAAGCGTCGCGAATGAAAAGATCGATCAGCTGCCAACGATGAAGAATTTGCCGCAAGGCATTACACGGATGAGCTTGGGTCAGAATAAGATGCAAGCGGAACTGGTCACCAACTTCACCATTGCCGTCATCTCAGGCGTGTTCTTGGTCTTTGCCGTGCTGCTCTTACTTTACAAGCGCGTGATGCCGCCCTTTGTGAACATGGGCTCCTTGCTTTTGGCGCCTTTGGGTGCGGCAATGGCGCTCATTCTCGTTGGCATGCCCTTGTCCATGCCGGTTATGATTGGCGTCCTGATGCTGCTTGGCATCGTCGCCAAAAACTCGATCCTGCTCGTCGATTTCGCGCTTGAGGAAATGGAAAAGGGCGTGGACAAGACAACGGCCATTCTCGATGCGGGCCTTAAACGGGCTCAGCCAATCGTCATGACCACGGTGGCCATGGTCGCGGGCATGGTGCCGACCGCAATCGCACTGTCAGGCGATGGGGCTTGGCGTCAGCCGATGGGTGTGACCGTGATCGGTGGATTGATCGTTTCGACGGTTTTGACGCTCCTTATCGTCCCTGCCAGCTTCAGCCTCGCCATGGGCTTTGAAGCGCGTGTTGGGCCATGGATGCGGTTCTGGTTGACCAACGGCGGCGATGAAGAACATCCGCAGCGGCCGCCCAATCTTTTCCCCGCCTATGTGCGCCGTCGCTGGGCACGCTGGCGCGGGCAAGATCCGGACATTATACCGGCCGAGTGACAATACAGGCGAACCGCCCTTCCCAAAGTTACGCACTCGCCTATGCGCCGGGCGGGGCCAATGCCCTTGGTCTGCGCCAAATGAAGCTGCGCGCGACGGGCCTGTTGGTGTTCATGGGCTTCGTTTTCTTCGCGTGTAAAGCCGTGGGAGACGTCCACCTTATTGTCGGATTTGTGAAGGCTTTTGCTGAAGCGGCCATGGTCGGCGGCTTGGCGGATTGGTTTGCTGTGACCGCGCTGTTCCGCCATCCCCTCGGCCTCCCCATCCCCCACACCGCCATCATCCCGCGCAATAAGGTGCGGATAGGCGACACAATGGCGCAGTTTCTGAAGGATAACTTCCTGACCGCTGCCGTTGTGGCGCGACGGATGCGCAGCTTGGATGTTGCTGGGGCTGCGGGGAAATTTCTAGCAGACCCGGATCATGGCGGATCGGGCCGACTGCGTGATGGGGCTTCGCGGCTTCTGTCTGACGTATTGAGTTCACTTGATGATCAACGTTTGGGCGGTATGGTCAAAGGCGCAATTGCTGAACGCCTCCGCGATCTTGATGTAGGGCCTTTGCTGGGCCAGGCCCTCGCCGCGGCCATTAAGGAAGATCGCCATATTCCGCTGCTGGATGGCATCCTCAATCGGGCAAGCCTAATCCTTGGCTCCAACGAACAGCTGCTTCGCGATATGGTGCATGAACGCTCCGGTCGGATTTTGCGCTGGACTGGGCTTCATGAAGATGTGGCGGATGCAATCATCTCGGGCCTCAACAAGCTGTTCGCTGACCTAGCCGATGATGTGGACCACCCCCTGCGCAAACGGGTGGACGAAGCGCTGTCTGACGTTGCAGAACGCTTGCAAACCGATGCTGCGCTGCAGGACAAGGTCAACGCTTGGAAAGCGGAGATGATCGAGAATCCGGCGATGCAAAACTGGATTGGCGGGCTTTGGGATCAAGGTCGATCTGCCTTGCTGAACGCGGCCCGCGATCCGGATCGGGCGATGGCGGGCAAATTTGGCGATATGTTCCGCCAATTGGGGACGACCCTCCAAACCGATGAGGCCTTGAAGCGCACCATCAACCGCTTCGTCCGCCGCACCACTGTGGGTGCAACAGCCCGCTATGGCGATGGGATTGTGAAGCTTGTCTCTGACACGGTCCGTACATGGGATGCGCAAAAGCTGACTGATCGCGTCGAAATGACGGTTGGCCAGGACCTCCAATATATCCGCATCAACGGAACTCTTGTAGGTGGCCTTGTTGGCCTGATCATTCACGCCGTCGATGTCGCGATCTAACGGAAAAGGGCGGCCATTGCTGACCGTCCCCTTTGTTCTATCCTTCTAAAACCGATTAGATTTTAGACGTCAGTTCCGGCACCGCCTTGAACAAGTCAGCGACCAGACCAATGTCTGCCACTTGGAAGATGGGGGCATCTTCATCCTTGTTGATGGCGATGATGGT
>DLOX01000253.1:3383-18717 GCA_002478575.1 Sphingomonadales bacterium UBA7473
ATCTTGCCGGTTTGGCCGACTTGATAGTCATTGGGCACATAACCTGCGTCCACAGCGGCGCGGCTTGCGCCAACGCCTGCACCCAGCTTGTCAGCCAAGGGGATGATGACTTCCTGAAAGTTTTCGCCATTTTGCAGAGCGCGACCACCGGAAACGATGATCTTCGCGCTGGTCAGCTCTGGGCGCTCAGACTTGCTGATTTCAGCACCCACAAAGCTGGAGAGGCCCGAGTCGCCTTCGCCAGAAACCGCTTCAACGCTGGCCGAACCGCCTTCGGTCGCTGCCTTGGCAAAGGCGGTCCCGCGCACGGTGATCACCTTCTTGGCGTCAGACGATTGCACAGTGGCAATTGCGTTACCGGCGTAGATTGGCCGCGTGAACGTGTCTGCGCTTTCCACCGACAGGATGTCGCTGATCTGCATCACATCAAGCAAAGCCGCGACGCGCGGTGCGACATTCTTGCCATTGGCCGTTGCTGGCGTGAGGAACGCATCATAGCCGCTCATCAATCCCGCCACCAAAGGCGCGACATTTTCAGGAAGCATATTGGCGAAAGCTGCGTCATTGGCGAGCAGCACTTTGGACACGCCTGCAACCTTAGCAACTTGGTCAGCAACGCCTGAGCAGCCGTTACCAGCAACCAATGCGTGAACGTCACCCAGCTTGCCAGCGGCGGTGACGACAGCAAGAGTCGCATCCTTCATGGATGCATTGTCATGTTCGACGAGAATGAGGACGCTCATGCGGTGACTCCCATTTCCTTAAGTTTTGCGGCCAATGCATCAACATCAGCAACCTTGATCCCGGCGCTGCGAACGGGTGGCTCAACAACCTTCAGCGTGGTCAGGCGCGGCGCTACATCAACGCCATAATCGGCAGGCGTTTTTGATGCCAGCGGCTTTGACTTCGCCTTCATGATGTTGGGGAGCGACGCATAGCGGGGCTCATTCAAACGAAGATCGGTCGTAATGATCGCAGGCGTTTTGAGGGATACGGTTTCAAGACCGCCATCCACTTCGCGCGTCACCGATACGGCGTCGCCGGAGACTTCAACTTTCGAAGCAAAAGTGCCTTGCGGACGACCTGTCAGAGCAGCCAACATTTGGCCGGTCTGGTTCGAGTCATCGTCAATCGCTTGCTTGCCAAGGATCACAAGGCCAGGCGCTTCTTCTTCCATCACTTTGGCGAGAAGCTTCGCAACGCCCAAAGGCTCAACATCTTCGGCAACGATCAAGATCGCGCGGTCTGCACCCATGGCAAGTGCGGTGCGTAGCGTTTCCTGAGCCTTTTCTGGGCCAACCGAAACGGCGACGATTTCCGTCGCTGCGCCCTTTTCGCGCAGGCGAATGGCTTCTTCCACGGCGATTTCATCGAACGGATTCATGGACATTTTGACATTCGCCAAGTCCACACCGCTGCCATCGGCTTTCACCCGTGGCTTCACATTATAATCGATCACCCGTTTTACGGGGACGAGGATTTTCATGGCTCACTCCTGTTTGTGAATCACTTTACGTAAACGTCAACTGGCGAACGCCCTGCACAAAGGCAGGGCATTTGGCAAGGGCAACTTGTTTTTCGCCATCTTAGCCGATGGCAATAGACTATGCGGCTTTGCGCACTTCCGCCACAATCTTCTGCGCCGCGTCGCCCAAGTCATTGGCGGCAACGATAGGCAAGCCGCTGCCAGCCAAAATGTCTTTGCCTTGCTGCACATTGGTGCCTTCCAAGCGAACGACCAACGGCACAGAAAGATTCACTTCCTTCGCCGCTGCAACAATCCCATCAGCAATGATGTCGCATTTCATAATGCCGCCGAAGATATTGACCAAAATACCCTTCACCGCAGGGTCTTTTAGGATGATCTTGAACGCTGCAGTCACTTTTTCCTTCGAAGCGCCGCCGCCGACATCAAGGAAGTTGGCTGGGAATTCGCCGTTCAGCTTGATGATGTCCATGGTCGCCATGGCAAGGCCTGCGCCATTCACCATGCAGCCAATGTTCCCATCAAGCTTGATATAGGCAAGGTCATAGTTGCTCGCTTCGATTTCAGCGGGGTCTTCTTCGGTCAAATCCCGCAATTCGGCCAAATCAGGATGGCGGAACATGCTGTTGCCATCAAAACCAACCTTGGCATCGAGAACAAGCAGCTGATCGCCTTCAGGCATTGGGCAAACTGCAAGCGGGTTAATCTCAATCTGCTCTGCATCGGTGCCGAGGAAGGCCGCGTAGAGTCCAGCGAGCACTTTCGAAGCTTGCTTGGCCAAATCACCTGTCAAACCAAGGGCCGCCGCAACAGCGCGGCCGTGATGGGGCATCAAGCCAGTCGCAGGATCGATAGTGATCGTGGTGATTTTCTCTGGCGTGTCATGCGCCACATCTTCAATGTTCATGCCGCCTTCGGTGGAGGCAACGACAGCGATCCGGCTCGTTGCGCGGTCAACCAGCAGTGCGAGATAGAATTCCTTACCAATATCAACGCCATCGGTGATGTAGAGGCGATTGACTTGCTTCCCCGCTTCACCGGTTTGGATGGTCACGAGCGTGTTGCCAAGCATATCCTTGGCATGGGCTTCGACTTCTTCAAAGCTTTTGGCCAAACGAACGCCGCCCTTGGCATCGGGCCCCAATTCCTTGAACTTGCCTTTGCCGCGGCCACCGGCATGGATTTGCGCCTTCACGACATAAAGAGGCCCAGGCAGTTGCTTGGCAGCTTCTACAGCTTCCGCAACCGTCAATGCAGCGATGCCTTTGGGGACAGCCACGCCAAATTTCGCGAGCAATTCCTTGGCCTGATATTCGTGAATGTTCATCTGAAAACCCTTCAAATCCGGATGGGGAGGATGAAAGGCCTAAAGCATAGTCAAACCGTCAAGGGAAGGGGCTTAAGCGCTGATCGCGCATCCCAGAAAGGCGCGGGTGCTCACCGACACAATCTCAGGATCACGCAAGGCGCGGACATTATGCAAAAATTCCTTGGCGCTCATATCGCGGACATCTTGCCCCTTCACTTTGCTCAGCGAGGAAAGGCGGATCAATTGGGTGATCGAGAGTTTGTCCGTCATCCGCTCTGCCATGCAAGACGATTGGTTGCGCGACAGGCCTGCATCCATCAGGCCGGTGCGCAAGCGCGATTCTGGGCTGGCGCATGCAGCGAGGGCGATGAGCGGTGGGACGAGGATTAGGATACGCATGCGCTTTGGATAGCCCCATTTTGCTGACAGGAGGCTGAACCATCTGCTCGGATTCGGTTCGTCCCGAGCGAAGTCGAGGGATCGGCTGGAGTGTCTCGACTTCGCTCGACTCGAACGGATAATGGGGATCAAAACGCCTGCATCAAAGCCTTGGCCACCCAAAGTGCCTTGCCGTTCTTACTAGTGACCACCCGGTCATCCCAGGCCCGTTCCCCGCGCCGCGCCACTTCGCGGGCAATATCGCCATAGATTCCCGCCGCCGCCAACACAGCCCAGCGGGATCGAAATGGCAAGCGCTCGGCTCCAATGCGCGCGCTTGCTTCATATTCGCTAGCCATCTTGGCCAACCGCGATCCGATGGCGGCAAGCGCGGGCCGGTTGGCAAGCGCCATATGCTCACCTGCCTTCACGCTTGCGCTACTCAGCCAATCTGAAGGGATATAGCAGCGGTCGGCCTCGGCATCCTCAGCGACATCGCGCGCAATATTGGCCAGTTGGAAAGCCAGCCCCAGATCATTGGCGCGGCCCAGCGTCTCCTGATCCTCCGGGTCGACGCCCATGATCACCGCCATCATCAAGCCCACAACGCCCGCAACATGATAGCAATATTTGAGCAGATCTTCGGTCGTTTTGGGCGCAAAGGCATCGGCGTCCATGGCAAAGCCCTGCACCAAATCGCGTGGCCAAGCGTGCGGGATGGCGCATTCGACCGCAACCAATCCCAGCGCATCAAACGCTGGATCGCCTGTCACCTCTCCGGCCAGCGCCTTATCCGTCATTTCGCGAATATAGGCCAATCGCTCATGCGGATTATCGACTTTGGACAAAGCCCCGCCATGATCTTGTCCATCGGCAATATCATCGCATTTCCGGCACCAGCTGTAGAGCAGCCAAGCCCGCTCGCGGGTCTCGGGCGCGAAGAGCTTGGAGGCCAAGCCAAAGGATTTGGAACCCTTGGCAATGGCCTCTTCCGCAGCGCGGACCAGTTCCGCGCGGGTCAAGCTCACAAATCCTCTGCCTTCATCGCGAAGATGGGCTTGTGCGGCACATAGTCGCGCATCCGATCAAGCAGGCTGGGCAAGTTAGTATCCGCAATCATGATCCCAGCATGTTGTTCGCGGATGAAGCCTACCTCAATCATATGCGCATTGAACTCGATCAGTTTGTCATAAAAGCCCGCGACATTGAGGACACCAACGGGCTTTGCATGATAGCCCAGCTGGGCCCAGCTGATCGCTTCCCACAGCTCATCCATGGTGCCGACACCACCGGGTATGGTCAGAAAACCGTCCGACAGGTCCGTAAACTGCCGCTTCCTCTCATGCATGCCGGGAACGACATGGAGTTCTGTGCAACCGCGATGCGCGACTTCACTGCCAACCAACGCTTCGGGAATGACGCCGATCACTGCGCCGCCGGCTTCCAGCGTAGCGTCGGCAACGGCCCCCATCAGGCCCAATCGCCCGCCGCCATAGACGACCGTGATGCCTGCTTCCGCCAAGGACCGTCCAACCAGCCTCGCGGTCTCAATATAGATTGGATCGGCAGGCGTGGCTGATCCACAATAAACGGCAAGAGCTTTCATGATCTAACGCAGGTCCTCTAACATCAAAGCGGCAGTCGCCTTGGCACTGCCGACGACCCCGGGAATGCCTGCGCCGGGATGCGTGCCAGCGCCTGTGAAGTAAAGGTTCGGGATCGCGTCGTCGCGGTTGTGAGCGCGAAGGTAAGCGGATTGCCACAGCACGGGCTCCAAGCTGAAGGCGCTGCCCATATGGGCTGACAAGTCTCTCCCGAAATCCTTCGGCGTATAATGAAAGCTGGTCATGATCCGGCTGCGGATATCAGGGATCAGGCGGCGTTCTAGCTCATCAAGAATGCGCTCCTTCATGGTTTCGCCAACATGGCCATCCCAATCGAGCGGCGCTTTGCCGAGATGCGCGACAGGCGCCAGCACATAGAAGGTTGAACAGCCTTCAGGAGCCAGATCAGGGTCGGTCACCGTTGGATGGTGAAGATAGAGAGAGAAATCGGCGGGCAAAACGCCATTCTTGTAAATATCATCGAGCAGGCCTTTGTAACGGGGGCCAAACAGGATCATATGGTGGGGAATGCCCGGCCAAGTGCCTTTGATCCCCAAGTGAAGCACGAACAATGAAGGCGACCAGCTCTTGCGGGTCAGCGACTTGGCTGCCCGCTCCCCGCGCTTATTGCTCTTCAGCAGGTCTTTGTATGTGTGCATCAAATCGCCGTTGGACGCGAGCGCATCGCATTCGCCGGTCCAGCCTGATTTGGTTCGTACGCCTGTCACTTTGTCGCCCAGCGTTAGGATTTCTTCGACCGCGTCGTCCAAGCGCACAACCCCGCCCAAGCGTTCAAAGTGAGTGACCATGCCCGCCACTAAGCGATTGGTGCCGCCCTTGGCAAACCAAACTCCGCCTTCCTTCTCAATCGTGTGGATGAGCGCGTAGATGGCGCTGGTGTTCATCGGATTCCCGCCAACGAGCAGCGTGTGGAACGACAAAGCCTCGCGCAACTTCTCATTCTTCACATAGGAAGAGACAATCGAATAGACTGAACGCCACGCCTGATATTTGGCCAAGGCTGGTGCCGCTTTCAGCATCGAGGTGAAGTCCTGAAACGCCACAGTGCCCAGCTTTTGATAGCCTTCTTTGAACACGCCTTTGGAATATTCAAGGAAACGATCATATCCCGCTATGTCTTCGGGATTGAGCTTGGCGATCTCCGTGCGAAGCCCCGCGTCATCGTTTGAATAGTCAAAATTGGTGCCATCGGGCCAATTGAGGCGATAGAAGGGGAACACGGGCATCAGCTCGACATCGGCCTTCATCTCATGGCCAGACAAAGCCCAAAGCTCTTCGAGGCAGGGAGGATCCGTGATCACGGTTGGCCCGCCGTCAAAGGTGAAGCCATCTTTTTCCCAATAATAGCCACGGCCGCCGGGCTTATCGCGCGCTTCTATGATCGTTGTCTCAACGCCTGCGGATTGCAGGCGAATGGCCAATGCCAAACCGCCAAATCCGGCTCCGATGATGATGGCTTTCTTCTTCATGGTCACGACCTTCTTGGTTCTTTATCGCTGTAATGGCTTTTGGCCCAAGAGCACGCGAATGGCTCTGAGCACCGGAATGGGGGGCGTTCCTGACAGGATCTGAAACTTATCTGACCATTTCGTCTGACCCGCATAGAAGCGGCCAATCAAGTCGGGCGAAAGGCGGTAGAAATGCTGAAGCACGCGGTATCGCTTGGTCGGCTCGGCCCCATAGAAGAGCATTTTATCAAGCATGCGATAGAACCAGCGCGACTGCCAATGGCTTCGCGCCAATTGTTCGACGGCGGCGGCGAGTTCGGCTTGGGGGAGTTTCACCAGCTCCGGCATTTGGACGGCAAGTCGCACAGCATCGGGCAGAGAATAGCCTGTCGTTGCATGGAACATGCCCGATCGAAGGCCTGCTTTGGCAATGCCCTGGCCGGTTGAATTCCAATAGGCATCGAAATCGCCGTCAATCACCACGGGGAGCACACCAGTCTCTTCCCGGGCATTGGTTGCGGCAATCGTCCATCCCTTCTTTGCCGCATAATCCGCAATCCGGCCGCGGACGGCTTCGACGTCCAGGTCAGGCGTGTCGCTATAATAAGTGTCTTCAACGAAAACCGTTTCGGCATCAAAGGGCAAGCAATAGACGAAGCGATAGCCATCAATCTGCTCGACGCTTGCATCCATGACGATGGGCCTAGTCAAGCCATGACCGCCCTTGATCGTGAGCGCTTGGCCGACAAATTTCTGCCAGCCCAAATCCAGCGTCTTCAAATCGCCGGGGCCTCGGCAATCGATCATGCGCGACGCGGTGATGGTCCGGCCGTCTTTCAGTGTTACCTTGTCTCGCGCGATAGAGTCTACGCGGCCCGTTATGATCCGCTCCCTGCCAATCGCGCTCCGCACCACGCTATCCAATCGCTCTGACTCAATCGAGTTATAGCTGATATCAAAACTGCGTTTCAGATCAGGGAAGTCGATATCATAGCCTTGCCATTGATGGCAGATCAGCGGCTCGACCAACCAAAGGTCTTCGGCTGCAATATCTGACCCGAAAAAAGACCAGAGATGATTGCCGCCAAACGTGGGTGCAGCTTCGATCACTCGAACATCCAGCTCTGGTCGCTTCGCAGCCAAAGCAAGCGCGATGAGCCCACCGGCCAGCCCGCCGCCTGCTATGGCAATATCGCAAGTGATGGGATCGCCCGAGGTCACGGGGTTTCCCTAACGATAGCGCAGCTTGCATCCAAGCAAGAATGTCATAGGAGGCAAGGCCTATGACCGAATTTAGCCAACTTCTCACCGCCATGGCCCGCGACGGCGATACATGGACCTGCAACGCAAGCGACGATTGGCGGCAAGGCCGCACGCTCTTTGGCGGGCTGTCCGCAGCGCTGTGTTATGCCGCGTGCGAGGCCTTGGTCGATGATTTACCGCCACTGCGCTCGGCCCAAATCGCTTATGTTGGACCATCGGGCGGCGAAGCGACTTTGCGCCCTTCGATCCTTCGGCGCGGAAAATCAGTCACTTTCATGGCGTGCGATCTGATCGCGGATGGCGCAGTTGCGACCCGAGCCTTATTTGCCTTTGGTGGGGACCGAGAGTCGGCCTATGGCCATCGCGCTGCGCCTCCTGCTTTGGTTCCGCGTCCAGCCGACTGCGAGCCGCTTTTTCGGGGTGAAAGACCAACCTTTACCCAACATTTGGATCAGCGCGTGGCCGCCGGACATCGCCCGATCACAGGCGCTCCGGAGGGCGATCTGACCGTTTGGGTCCGCCATCTTGATCCGGATGCGCCCTCATCGCTCGTCTCGCTTGTGGCTTTGGGGGATGCGCTGCCGCCTGCCACCTTCCCGCGCTTTACGACACCTGCCCCGATCAGCACGATGACCTGGCATTTTGATATTGCTAACCCTCAGGCCTTTGACCCCAAAGGATATTCATTGATCCGCAGCACCGATGACATGCTTGGCAATGGCTATTCCGGCCAGCATATGGCGATGTGGAACGAAGTGGGTGAGCCGATCCTCTTGGGCCGACAGTCGGTTGCGGTGTTTGGATAGGAGCAGCTTGGTCGCTTCAAAAAGGGAGCGGAGCCAGATCAGGTTCAATCCAAGTGCGCCTAGCGGTTACGCTGAACAAGGTGTCGCGCCGCCAATAGGTCAAGAGCCAATCGGATTTGCCTTGCGGTGACGCCATCACCTTGTCCAGAACCTCATGAAGGGGCGCATCCGACGCATGAGCCTTCAAATGAAAGGCAGCCGCGCGGATCGAAGCGATAGTGATACTATGATGATAGCCGCCAGTATCGCTGTTGGGTGTCCCCGTTGCCTCATTATAGACCATGATCAATCGCCGAAACGCGTCGGGGGACGCCAAATCCGCGCGGTGGCGCAAAATCCAAAGTGCCGCTGCGAAATGCCCGGCATGGGTCCATTCCGCCTTAGGCAGGCTTGTGTCGATCATACGTTTCGTATGACGCTCAATGGCACTGTCATCTGCAAAAATCATTGTCATTGGTCCTTGTCGTTAAGACCCAACCGACAAGACCATCCCCGCCGATTGGGCGGGGTGGATTGCGGAAGCGATGCGGCGCGAAGATCAGTGCGCCTCAGGCTCCAGCGCATGCACAAGCACCGCCAAAAACAAGCGATGTTGCTGTTGAAAGAAGCAAATGTGGCTACGCATCATGATATTGTGGCATTTGGACCGGGAGGGCGCAAGTTTAGATTAGTGGGCATTCTGCAGCCCCTTCCAACTCTGTCATCAAAATGCCACCAATGAGTCATCGCTAAGACCCTCAATTGGAACGCTCTTGTCATGTCCCGCGCCTAACGGAGCGAAGCGACAATCAATAAGGGAGTGAACCATGCGCCGTTTTACGACATGCCTATTCTTGACTACCAGCCTGCTCGCGATGCCTGCTTGGGCACAAAATGCCCCTGCAGCCGACGAAGCAGAAGCTGGTGAAGCCGCCGAAATCATCGTCTTCGGCCGTGGCGAAACTCGCCAAGTGCAAGAGTTGAAGAGCGAAGATTTGCTGATCTTGGCGCCCGGCACCAGCCCGTTGAAGGCTATTGAAAAGCTTCCGAGCGTGAATTTCCAATCCGCTGATCCGTTCGGCACCTATGAATGGTCGCAGCGCGTTTCGATTCGCGGCTTCAACCAGAATCAATTGGGCTTTACCCTTGATGGCATTCCTTTGGGCGATGGCACCTATGGCAACCATAATGGTCTTCATGTGAGCCGCGCCGTTTCGCCTGAAAATATCGGCGTCACCCGCGTGTCTCAGGGCGCTGGCTCGATTGGCACTCAAGCCACCAACAATTTGGGCGGTACGCTTGAATTTTTCACGATGGATCCAAAGGGCGGCTTTGGCCTTGATGCGAATGCCTCCTATGGCAGCGAAAACACGATCCGTGGATTTGCCCGTGTGAATTTTGGTGAAGCGGGCGGCGCACGCGGTTTTGTGTCCGGCACTTACTACACCGCCGATAAGTGGAAAGGTGGCGGCAAGCAACGTGGCTGGATGATCAATGCCAAGGGCGTTGTTCCGATCGGCTCTGCCGAAGTTGATATGTATATCAGCCGGTCTGACCGGGCCGAGCAAGATTATCAGGATCTCTCGCTCGAGATGATCCGCCGCTTGGGCTATGATTGGGACAATTTCTTCCCCAACTATGCTCTGGCGGTCAATGTCGCAGATATTGCAGCCAATCGGGGAGCAACGGGCTTGCCCGGCGGTACAAGCGCCACGCGGCTCAACCCAGCTGCAGGCACGGCTTATCCCGCGCCGATCCTCACCGCTGACGATGCTTATTATGACGCGTCGGGCCTCCGCAAAGACACGCTTGCAGGCTTGGGTGTAACAGCTCCCGTCGGTGAAGCTGCGACTTTGAAGCTGAAAGCTTATTATCATGACAATGATGGCCAAGGCACATGGGGTACGCCTTATGTGGCAAGCCCGACGGGCGTTCCCATGTCAGTGCGCACCACTGAGTATGATCTGCGTCGCCTTGGCATCTTCGGCAGTGTGACCGGTGAGCTGGGCGATCATATAATCACCATCGGTGGCTGGTATGAAAATAACAAGTTCAATCAAGCGCGCCGCTTCTATGCTTATACAAGCCGGACAGAGCCGGGCCGCGACCATTTGAAGTTCATGCGCAATCCCTTCTTCACGCAGTGGGATATGAACTTCACAACGGACACGTTCCAATATTATGTGCAAGATAAGATCAGCTTGGGCGATGCAACCATCAGCCTTGGTTGGAAAGGCTTCAACGTCGAAAATGAAGCGGATGCAACAGTTGCTGGTGGCCGGGCCGTCGGTGACTTGAAGACGCGGGACTGGTTCCAGCCGCATGTCGGCGGCGCCTATAAGGTTACGGACGCGGTCGAGCTTTTTGGCGGCTTCACGCAAGTGACGCGTGCTTTTGTATCTTCGACCACCTCTGGACCCTTCTCAACTTCGCTGGATGGTTTCAACGCGTTCAAAGCGCGGGGCGTGAAGCCTGAGCAATCTGACACATATGAACTTGGTGCGCGTTACAATGATGGCCGCTTCAATGGCGTCATGGCGGTCTATTATGTGAACTTCCGCAATCGCTTGCTTGGCGTCACAACCGGCGCTGGCATCGTTGGTAACCCTTCGATCCTGCAGAATGTTGGCGGCGTGCGTTCGATCGGCTTTGAAGCGGCAGGGGATCTAAAGATTGGCGGCGGGTTCGGCGTCTTTGCGTCGTACAGCTATACCGATGCCACTTATCGTGATGATGTTGTCATTCCGCCAGCGGCAGCGGGTGGCGCTGCAACGATTGTTCCGATAAAGGGCAAGACCGTTGTCGACACGCCAAAGCACTTGCTGCGCGGTGAAGTGTCTTATGACAGCGACACATTCTTCGGCCGCGTTGGCGTCAATTATATGAGCAAGCGCTTCTTCACCTTCACCAATGATCAGTTCGTATCAGAGCGGGCCTTGGTGGATGCGACGATTGGCTATCGCTTCGATGCGGGCCTGCGCAGCCCCATTGAAATCCAGCTCAATGCGACTAACCTCTTCGATAAGAAATATGTCGCGACGGTTGGATCCAACGGCTTTGGCAATAGCGGAGACAATCAAACGCTTTTGGCAGGATCACCGATGCAAATCTTTGGTACGATCAAGGTTGGGTTCTAAACGAAATGCCGCCAGTCAATAGACGGGCAATGATGGGGGGCATGGCAGCGGCTGCTGCTGTGCCCTCTTTCGTTCAGGCCCAAGCCCAAACCCAATCCAATGTCTGGCCCAAGGCTAGCAAAGAAGCGGCCCTTACCCGGATCGCCTTTGGTTCTTGCTGTCATGAAGATAAGGAACAGCCGATCTGGGCCAATGTGAACCGGTTCGCGCCGGACCTGTTCATCTTCCTTGGCGACAATATCTATGGCGACACCGAAGATATGGCGGTGATGCGCGGCAAATATGCCAAGCTTGGCGCCAAGCCCGGTTTCCAAACATTGCGGTCCAAAACCCCAATCATCGCCACATGGGATGACCATGATTTTGGCGTGAATGATGGCGGCAGCGAATATCCCAAGAAGGCCGAATCCAAGGCCGAGTTTCTCCGCTTTTGGGGCTCGCCCAACAATGATCCGCGCCGCAGCCGCGAAGGCATTTATACCAGCTATTTCTATGGCCCACCGGGTAAGCGCGTTCAGGTGATCCTGCCCGATAACCGCACCTTCCGTTCCCCTTTGTTGGGGCTGACGGTTGAACCAGCGGACCGAGGCCAATATTTTGTGAATCCCGATCCCAAGGCAACGATGCTTGGTGCTGTCCAATGGGAATGGCTAGAAGCTGAACTCCGCAAACCCGCCGATATCCGCATCTTTGCTTCATCGACGCAAGTCTTGGCCGATGCGCCGGGGTTTGAGGCGTGGATCAATTTTCAGGCGGATCATCAGCGATTGTTGGACCTGATAGACTTTGCTCAGGTGAATGGGCTGTTCTTCATCTCAGGTGATACCCACTATGCGGAACTGTCAAAGAAAACGGACGGCGTGCCTTATCCGCTTTATGACCTGACTTCGTCTGGGCTGACCCAAGTTTGGGAGTACTTTGGCCCAAACCGCCTCCGTGTTGCTCAAGCGCCACTCGCGCAGAATTTCGGGCGATTGACGATCAATTGGGACAAGCCCGACCCCGAAATCCTGATGGAAGTCGAGATGATCGATGGCAGCATTGGGATCAGCCAAGCCGTCAAGCTCAGCGCATTGCAGCAGAAATAAGGGTGACTGGGTAAGGGCTTAGCTCTTACCCACCACGCTTTCGGGCAAGTCCGTGCCAAAGACGCGCTGATAATATTCGGCCACCAGCGCCCGCTCTGCCTCATCGCATTTGTTCAGGAAGCTCAAGCGGAAGGCAAAGCCGACATCCTTGAAGATCGCCGCATTTTGCGCCCATGTGATCACCGTCCGCGGGGACATCACGGTGGAGATATCGCCATTCACAAACCCTGCGCGGGTCAGTTCGGCGACCTTCACCATATTGGCGACGGCCTGCGGGTCAGCACCGGTCTTTGCAAGGACGATCTCACCTTCCACTTTGGCAGGCAGATAGTTCAAGCCAACCACAATGCTCCACCGATCCATCTGGCCTTGGTTGATCTGCTGTGTGCCATGATAAAGACCGCTGGTATCGCCGAGACCCACCGTGTTGGCGGTCGCAAACATGCGGAACCATGGGTTGGGGCGAATGACGCGGTTTTGATCAAGCAAAGTCAGCTTGCCTTCGGTTTCCAGAACGCGCTGGATCACGAACATCACGTCAGGGCGGCCCGCATCATATTCGTCAAACACCAATGCCGTTGGCGTTTGCAGCGCCCAAGGGAGCAAGCCTTCACGAAATTCGGTGATTTGCTTGCCATCGCGCAGCACAATCGCATCGCGACCGATCAAATCGATCCGGCTGATATGCGCGTCCAAGTTGATCCGAATGCAGGGCCATTTCAGCCGCGCGGCGACCTGTTCAATATGCGTTGATTTCCCCGTGCCATGATAGCCCTGGACCATGACCCGACGGTTGTGCGCAAAACCGGCCAGAATCGCGAGCGTTGTGTCTGGATCGAAGACATAGCTGTCATCGCGATCCGGCACGCGCTCGTCTGCCTCACTAAAGGCCGGGCATTCCATATCGATATCAATGCCAAACATCTCGCGCACATTCACCTTGGTATCAGGTGCTGCGAGCAAGGTTGTGCCTTCTGTTCCGGCAGTGATGTTGGGCAGGTCGCTCATCGACTATGGCTTTCCGTTAACGTGAAGCAACCCCTTAGAGGGGAGGGGCCGCGATATGCAAGCAGGCTTTGGGCGCAAAGCCCTATCCGATTGGGGAGCAGGCGCTTTCCGCCCAAGCCAAAGCATCGCCCTCTAGCTGAGGCGCGACAATGGCCAGCACTTGGGCATGATAGTCATTCCACCATGTCCGTTCTTCAGTCGAGAGTAGCGCGACATCAACCAACGCCCGGTCAATTGGTGCGAAGGTGAGCGTTTCAAAGCCGAAATAACGCCCTTCGGCGCCCGCAATCTCTCGCTCTTCGACCAGCACCAGATTCTCAATGCGAATGCCGAATTCGCCTTGTTTATAATATCCGGGTTCGTTCGAGAGGATCATACCGGGATGGAGTGGCTCTTCGGTCCCTGCTTGCCCGCCTGCTGTTTTGCCTATGCGTTGAGGCCCCTCATGGACGGAGAGGAAGCTCCCCACGCCATGCCCTGTGCCATGGGCATAATCGACGCCTGCGTCCCACAAATATTGGCGGGCCAATGTGTCGAGCTGGCTCCCCGCTGTGCCTTCAGGGAAGACGGCCCGCGCCAAAGCGATATGGCCTTTGAGCACACGAGTGAAGCGATCTTTCATCTCTGAAGTAGGCAGGCCCGGGCCGACCCAGATCGTGCGCGTAACGTCCGTTGTGCCATCCAGATACTGCCCGCCGGAATCGACGAGATAGACGCTATTGGACTCAATCTGGCGGTTGCTGGCTTCATCCACTTTATAGTGGGGGCTGGCACCATTTGGCCCAGCGGCGGAGATGGTATCAAAGCTCAGATCTTTGAGCTTACCGGTTGCCGCCCGATAGTCCTGGAGCTTGGCAGCGGCTGAGAGTTCCGTTTGCTCGCCCTTATGCGCCTCGACTGACAACCAATGAAGGAAGCGCGACAAAGCTGCTCCATCTCGGCGTTGCGCTGCGCGATGCCCGGCCTGCTCAATCGGATTCTTGATCGCTTTGGGCAGGATCGTTGGATCGCGGAGCGACACAATGTGCGCTCCACCGTCGGTCAGGCGATTGAAGATCGCAGCCACCGCACGGTCCGGGTCTACTGCAACCTTCTGCCCCTCCATTTTGGCCAAGGCGGGGGCAAAGGCGGATCGAGGATAGAGGCGAACGGCATTGCCGAGATGCGCCCGCACCTCATCCGTCAGCTTACTTTCGTCGACATAGAGGTCAGCCGTTCCATCCTGATGAAGCATCGCGAAGGACAAAGCGACGGGGGTATGGGAAACATCATCGCCTCTAATGTTGAATGTCCAAGCAACACTATCGAGCGCAGAAATGACAGCACTGTCGAGGCCTTTGGCTTTTAGCCAATCCGCAACCGCAGAGCGCTTCTCCGCGCTATTCTGACCACTATACTGATCTTCCAACACCGTCAGTTTTGCGTCGGATGGCGAAGGCTGATCGCCCCATACGGCATCAATCGGGTTGCGATCGACCGCAACCAATTCCGCGCCTTTGGCTGCCAACGCCGCCGTCGCGGTATCCGCCCAGCCTTTGGTATGGAGCCAAGCATCATAGCCAATCCGCGCGCCCGATGGCGCATGTTCGGCAAGCCAAGCAGACACGCTGGTCCCCGGCACACCGACATAGCTCCAATGAGCGCCATCCACTTGCTGGCGGACTTGCAGAGTATAGCGCCCGTCGGTGAAGATCGCCGCTTCTTCGCTCAGCACCACGGCTGTCCCTGCTGATCCCCCAAAGCCCGTCAGCCAACCGAGCCGCTGCGCATATTCGCCTACATATTCGCTCATATGCTCATCGCAAAT
>DLOX01000253.1:18765-19237 GCA_002478575.1 Sphingomonadales bacterium UBA7473
ATCGGCACGACAAAGCCATCGAGTCGGTCATTTTTGAGCTGTTCGCGCAGCGCTTTCAGCCGGTCTTCATAGGTGGACATGGCAATCCTTCACTCGGGCTTCCATTTGAGAAATGCCACTATAGGTGCCCCAAGTGCCTGTGGGCAAGCAGTCAGTCAGCCTTTGATTTACCGAACCACATGGTTCGCAAGACATTGTCCTTGCGCCGATCATGATGATAAAATGCGGCGATGATATGGATGCTAACAATCGCGAGCAAGAACCAGGCAAGGCCGAAATGCGTCCAATAGGCAGGGCCAACCAGGGCTTTCGTCTTTGGAATGATCCCCGGAATAGTGAACAGACCAAAGAATTTGGTTGGACTGCCAAAGGCGGATGAAGCAATCCAGCCGGTCAACGGTACGATGATCATCAGCGTGTAAAGGCTGACATGAGTTGCTTTGGAGGCCTTTTCCTCAAAGGGCGTGAGAGG
>DLOX01000253.1:19282-24001 GCA_002478575.1 Sphingomonadales bacterium UBA7473
AGAGGCGCCGTCACTGGCTTTGGGTTGCGCCATTTCCAGATCAAGCGCGCTATCGCCAATGTGAGCAACATCAAACCAAAGGCTTTGTGCCAATGGACATAGGTGATGAAAATCAAAGGCGATGATTTGAACCAAGGCATGCTATCATTGACATGAAGAATGAAGATTGACGCACTGATGATGCCGAGCGCCATGACCCAGTGAAACAGTTTAGAGACGGTTCCCCAGCTCGTATTGCTATTGCCCAAGGCCATGGCGATTTCCTCTACCGGTTTGTTTGGATATTCGGTTCAGAATTTATACTGGAACGTCGCTCCAAACTGCTGCTTGCGGGGTGCTGACACCGCAAAATCCCGGAAGAAGGTCGTTTGGTTAGCCCCAGTTAACGGATTGACCCTGGTGAGCAGCCGATTAAAGTCAAGCAAGCGCGTCACCACCAACGGCGTTTTGTCATTGAGCAAATTGCGGGCAAATAATGTGAAGCTCCATTTTTCACGCTCCAGACCAAAGCTGACGTTCAGATTATAGCTGTCGCCAGTGTGGTTGAGATTGTCGACTTGGCTGTATCGTTTCGATTCGTAGGCCAAGTCGCCTCGGGCAAATATATCCAACTCGTCGGACAAGGGCAAAGTGATTTGGCTTGTGGCGATAAACTGATGGGTAGGGGTCTGTGGAAGTCGATTTCCGCTGACATCGCCTTCCAGCTTGTCAAGATCCGCCGGATTGCGCGAACCATCGGCTAACCGTCCACGACGCCCATCCGTGTCATAAACTTCTTCGGTTGTATCATCGTAAAAAACTTTGAACCGCGCATCGACATAGGTGTAGCCGAAGCGCAGGAACAGCCAGTCGGCGGGTTTGCCGGAAACATCAAATTCAAAGCCCTTGATTTCTGATTCACCTGCGTTCTGGATGAAAACCACACTATTCGGCGTGCCAGTAGTCCGGATATAAGATTCGCCTCGGCTCAGCTGTTGCGATGTCCAGTCCGTATAAAAGCCAGCGACTGAATAGTTGACCCGGCCAAACCGACCCTTCGCGCCCAGTTCGTAACTCCATGCCGTTTCTTCATCGAAAGTCGCAAAGCCAGCGGCGCGAAACGCGTCCAGATCGGCTTGGCGCGCATCGACGGGGAAAGCATTGAAGCCGCCCGGCTTATTGCCTTTGGCAGCGGTTGCATAAAGGGTCAGTGTTTCGTTTGGTTCATAACGAGCCGTGAAGCGGGGCAAGAAAGCGTTGAATTTGGCGCGAACCAATCCTGTTGGCGCAGGCGGCGTAGCATTATTGCTGCCCACCGGCGCCAAAACTTCAGTCGAGCCCAAAATGGTCTCGCTCTGATATCGAGCCTCCGCGCCAACAGTCAGCTTTTCGCCAATATCGGCTTCAATCATCCCGAAAATCGATTTGGACCGAACGCCATCGGCGCTGTCAAAGGTTCGTTGCGTGCGGTTGACATTGGTGAATTGGAAGCCCGGGAGCGTATCATCTCTATAATAATAGCCGCCAATCAAGCCCCGGATCGCTTGGTCTTGGGGGGAGAAAAGCTTCACTTCTTGGCTGAAATCCCGGGTCCGCGATTGATCAACTGCGAAGGACGCATTGGCACTTGGCAACAAAGTGTTGTCCTGGCCGGTAGTGGAATTGTTCCGGTTGTAGGCGGAAATGGAAGTTATGCTCCATCCGCTATCCGATTTGGCTGTCATCGACAGGCTGGCTCGAACAAAGCGGCGATCGAGCCCATGATAGCCTGCGGCTTCAATCTCGGAATTATTATAAGCGTAGGACGGTAAAATCTCCACTTCTCCGCAGAAGAAGCCGCGCCGCGCGGTATTGGTGCGGGGGAATGGAATGGTCCCTACAATGGGTGGCGCAAAGCAGTTATTCTTGGCCGATCCTTGGAAGCCGTAGATATATCCTTTGTCGCGATCGTCACTTAATCCGAAGGACGCAATAGCCTCAAAATTGTCACTGGGTTTGAATAGCAAACGCGCGCCGAGATTGATGCTTCGCTGACCACCAAGATCGCGTCGTCCTGAATCTGCATTCACATAGTCGCCGCCAAACTGATAATGGCGTGCGTTCAATTCGAACAGCAACACGTCTTTGACAATTGGTCCAGACACATATGCCGAAATGTCTGAATTGCGATATTCGCCAACGGTGACGCGCAGCCTTCCCGATAGTTCATTGGTGGGTTTGCGCGTGACATAGCTGATCGCACCCGAAAAAGTCTGTCGTCCAAAAAGCGCCGACTGAGGCCCCTTAATGACTTCAACGCGTTCGATATTGTCCAGCTGATAGCTTGCGATATTGTCTGAAACGAACACACCATCGACAAAGAAAGCAGCATTTGGCGCGCCCACAACCGATGACATGCCGCGAATGGAAGGCCGCACACCTGCGCCGCCGCCGCCGCCCGTCCGGCCAAAGCCTTGGCGGTAAGAAAAGCCAGGAGTTTGCATTGCAAGGTCCGAAACATTCACCAACTTCGCGCGCTCAATGGCCTCGGCGCCAACAACGGAGATTGTCAAAGGCACATCCTGCAAGACCTCCTCCTTCTTGCGAGCCGTGACGATGATGGCGCCATCATCCGCGTCCGCCCCAGCGGTCTCATCTTGATTTTGTGCAAAAACAGGAGTCGCGATGCTGCCCAAAATCGTGGCAGCCAGCAAAAAAGCCTTCATTTTCAAGATCCTCCCAGATCATAGCTATTTATCCCTTGCGCAATGGCTAACAAGTTGTCCGGACAACTTCAAGGGCCATTTCCATGGAGTTTCACTTTGCGTTTTGGGCTTTGACATAAATCTGCCATGCAGCGCGCTTGATCGCCCTTGAGAAAGTCGAGCTTATGAAGCCGCTCATTCCCCTCACACTTGCCGCACTTGCGGTGGCCTTGGTGCCGCTTCGTCCCGCCTCTGCTGCTGATGACCTTGAGAAAAAGAAAGCCATTATGACCTCGCAATCCGCCATACCGCCTGTCGCAGCTAAAATCCCGCACTCGTCAACGCGGCACGGCATCACCATTGTTGATGATTATCATTGGATGAAGGATCAGGGCTATCCCAAGATTGATGATCAGGCGGTGCTGGATCATTTGAAGGCCGAGAATGCCTATTTCGAAGCCAAGATGAAACCGCGTGCGGCGCTGGTCGAGCAAGTCTTTGAAGAAATGAAGGCGCGGCTGAAGGAAGATGAAAGCAGCGTGCCGCAGAAAGACGGCAATTATCTATATTGGCGCAAGTTTGAAAAAGGTGCGCAATATAAGCAGTGGATGCGGAAGCCCGTCGCAGGCGGCGCAGACCAATTGCTGCTGGATGAAGCCAAAGAAGCGGCCGGTAAGGAATATTTCCGGCTGGGTGGCCTGACGGTCAGCCCCGATGAGAAAATCCTCGCCTTTGCAACTGATACCGACGGTTCCGAGCGCTTTACGATCCGGTTTCGCGATATCGCAACGGGTAAGGATCTGCCCGGGGTCATCAAAGGCACCAATGGTGGATTTCTCTTCAGCAAAGATGGCAAGCATTTGCTTTACACGCCGGTTAATGAACAGTGGCGATCTGAACGCGTGATGCTTCATCGGCTGGGGACGGCTGTTTCTGGTGACAAGGAACTGTTCAAAGAAAGCGACAGTGGCTTTCAGGTTGGGGTGGGCCTCACCCAGTCCGAGAAGTACATCCTCATCGCAACTGGCGACAATGAAACCAGCGAAGTGCGCTTGCTTCCGGCCGATAATCCGCTGGCCAAACCCATCCTGATCCGCGCCCGCAAAAAGGGCGTGGAATATGATGTGGAGGAACATGACGGTAAGCTCTTCATCCATACCAATGAAGATAGCCCGCAATTTGGATTGAAGACCGCATCCCCCGATAAGCCCGGCGAATGGAGCGATCTGATCAAACCGCGCGCCGATTTCTACATGACCGGCGTCACCACTTTCAAATCGGTGCTGGTGGTGGAGGGGCGGCAAAAGGGCCTCGATCAGATTGAGCTTTATGATTATGCGAAAGCCAGCGATCCCAAGCTGATCAGCTTCCCCGATGCCAGCTATTCGGCGGGTTTGGATGAAAATCCAGAATATGATGTAGCGAAGCTCCGCATCGCCTATGAATCGATGGTCACGCCCGATACGATCATGGATTATGATTTGGCGTCTGCCAAAATGACGACTCTGAAGGTGCAGGAGATCCCTTCTGGTTACGACCCCAGCCAATATGTAACCGAGCGGGTGGAGCTGACCGCGCGCGATGGCACCAAGGTTCCGGCCTCGGTGGTCTATAAGAAGGGCTTTAAGAAGGACGGCAATGGCCCGCTCTATCTTTACGGCTATGGCGCCTATGGGATCGCGATTCCTCCGGGTTTCTCAACCACGCGACTGACCTATCTGGATCGCGGCTTTGCCTATGCCATTGCGCATATCCGGGGTGGCGATGATCTGGGCCAGCAATGGCAGCTGGATGGCAAGCTTAAGAAACGCACCAATACGTTCAACGATTTCGTCGATGTGGCAAAGGGCTTGATTGACCTGGGCTTTGCCAAGCCGGGGAAAGTCGTCGCGGCGGGGGGCTCCGCAGGCGGCGAGTTGATGGGCGTTGTCATCAACACCAACCCTGAAATCTGGGGCGCGATCGCAGCACATGTGCCGTTCGTGGATGTGCTCAACACGATGCAGGATGAAAGCCTGCCCCTTACCCCCGGCGAATGGCCCGAATGGGGCAATCC
>DLOX01000253.1:24049-29882 GCA_002478575.1 Sphingomonadales bacterium UBA7473
GAATGGCCCGAATGGGGCAATCCCATCATCGATCCCGAGGCGTTTAAGCTTATCAAAAGCTACAGCCCTTATGAGAATGTGAAGGCCCAAGCCTATCCGCCGTTGTTCGTGACCGCGGGCTTGAATGACCCCCGCGTGACATATTGGGAACCCGCCAAATGGGTCGCACGCCTCCGCGCAGCGACGACCATCCATGAGGAAATCGAAGGCGAAGATTCCAACACCATACTCTTTAAAACCAACATGGGCGCAGGCCATGGCGGCAAATCCGGTCGGTTTGAGAGTCTGAGGGAAGATGCGGAGGAAGCGGTGTTCTTCCTGTGGCAGTTGGGGATGGTGGATTGAGGTGTTTAGATTTGTATTTCTTTTGACAGTAGTGATCGGCTTGTTAGACCCAGCGTGGTCAAGGCCTCCACCGCCCTTGGAATTTCCAAGATATGCGTGCCCTGTTGGTGGCGAAAACTTTGAGCAATATGAGTCGATGCAAAACCGGCTCGGCAAGGATGGAAAGCCAATTGAAGGCGATCCCCGGCCAGGCATTCGTTGGGATATTGACGAATTTTACGGAGTTCCAGAATGCCCAACGAACGGCCTGCCAATGTATCGAGAGTTTAGTGTTGACGAAGTAGCTCGGCTCGCAAGCCTAATAAACTCATCCGAATTCAAGGCGCTCCGAAAGAACATGCCCCAACCGATGCGAAGCTTCTGGCTGGCAACTCAGCTGGGGGACTCGATCGAAAAGCGCCTTATTCTTTTGCTGCCTGCAAATTCGATGTCAGCATCGCCAAAACAGAGGCGGATGATCCTCGAATGGATCGCTGGAGCTTTTGCGCAAGTGCCCTTCGGTTTGTCGTTCGAGAAATTTGATGGCGGGGGTGATAGCATTGCTGCCCAAGTCTATTTCCGCTTGATCTATGTTGATACACTTCGTCAGTTGGGCCGATTTGATCAGGCAGCGGCGGAGTTAAAAGCCTTACCCAAGGACAGGCTTATTGGCACTATTCCTGCGCCAATCACGCGGATCGTGAAAGAAGGGGGTGATGAAGACTATGAAGAAGTCATCAACCAAGCCGAGATTAGAAGACGTGAGGAAGACAGCTTTCGGCTAGAATCAATCGCTGGCATGGAAGCCGCTTTGCTTCGCCGCGATGCGACGCCAAATCTGCTGGAGCTTGGGCCAAGCTTTGCTGGCGTTGAGGCGTGCTCGCGGCCTGATGCGGCAGAATTCAATCGTGCCAATAAGGCCTATTGCGCTAGGCCGGAAATAGCGGCGCGGGCAAAGGCGGAGAGAGCAAGGTATGAAGCTTCTCAAAAGCCCGATCCAGATGCCGAAGCTCGCGCAGATGAAGACAAGAAAAAATGCGCAGCCAGTATGGCGGAACTTGAAGAAATCGAGAAGCTACCGTTTCCTTTGTCCCCAGAAAACCAAGAGAAAAAGGAAGCCTACCAACGAGACCAAGCTTATTGCATTGCCCTCGACGCAGCAAGTGCGACATAGTCCCAAGTCCTATTTATCTGTTAAGCCGCAAACCGTTCCACCTGCACCATATCCTCCCGTTTCCGGGCCTCCGCAATCTCCCACGCGGTCTGCATCCGCAGCAGCGTATCCATCTTCACACCGAAGGCTTTTTCAATCCGGAGCGCCATGTCGGACGAAAGGCCGCCGTTGCTGTTCATCAGGGTGGAAAGCGCTTGGCGGGTTACGCCGAGGTGACGGGCACCGGTCGTGACGTTAAGGCCATAGCCTTCGACAATTTCCCTAACAAATTCGCCGATATGGCTGGGGCTATGCATTTGAATTCCGCTCATCAGTGATAATCCTCCAGATCGAGAATGTGGATCTCTTGCGCTTCATTGTCGACAGCGAAGGTCAGCCGGTAATTGGCCGTTACATGAAAGCTCCACCGATCATCGCTCAGCTGATGCGCTTTCCAAAACGGCAAGTTTCGGCATTCCTCATCGTGCTCCATCGCTTCCAAAAAGGTGATCTGAACCCGAAGTTTGCCGACGATCCGTTGATCAAGCTTAGAACTATCGTTCCGCTCGACAAACCGAGCCAATCCTTTGTGACGGATGGAAGCGATGCGCACTTCACTGTCTTTACATCTTGAATTGTAAAGTGTCAATAGGCACTTGTCATTTCGGCGTTGGGCTTGAGTAGTCCGAAAGCGAAGTGCACAAGCAAACTATGCCAACTTTCACCCTCCCCTTCACCCCCACCCCTCCCGACATTGACGAGCTTGGTCATGTCAACAATGCCGTTTGGGTGCGGTGGATACAGGATATGGCAACGGCGCATTGGGTTGCGGTGGCGTCGGCTGAGCATGCGACGGCCTACATTTGGGTCGTGGTGCGGCATGAGATTGATTATCTTGGCAATATCGGCCTTGGCCAAAGCGTGACTGGGCGGACGTGGATTAGCGATCAACCCAAAGGCGCGCGCTTTGATCGCAATGTTGAGTTTGTGGGCGCAAGCGGCAAAGTGATTGTGCGGGCGAAGACGACGTGGGTGATGCTGGATCGTGCGACGGGCCGGGTTGCGCGGGTGCGGCCCGAGGTTTCTCAGCCGTTTTTTGAGTAAGCAAATCCGTTATTCCGGGCCTGACCCGGAATCCATGCCTCGATTTCCAGCCAGCGAGCAGGATCGAGCAGCGAGGCATAGACCCCGGATCAAGTCCGGGGTGACGAGGAGAGCGCTTTCAACACCGCTTCAATCGCGTCCGGCGCGCAGACATAGCCCAAATGGCCGCAACGCACTTCAATTGCGGCGTCGCGCTCATGGGGGAGGCCCCTCGCCGCGCGAGGCGGGATGATGCCATCAAAGGCCGACCAGATCGCTGTCGTCTGCACTGGCGGCTTTTCACTGATCGTCGCAGCAAAAGGCGAAGCATCAATCCGGTGCCGCGCGGCAATCTCATAGGCTCGCCAGGCCTTATTGTGGCGCGGATTGCCAGAGAAGGGCGAACCCATGGTGATCACTTCGCTGACGGCTTGCGGTGCGCGCTTGGCATATTCCCGCGCGATGAGGCCGCCAAGGCTCCACCCCACCAGCGCGGTTGGTCGATCAAAGCCGCTCAGCCGATCCTCTAGCCGGTCCATCACATCGCCCAGCTTATGCGGGAAATTGCGACCCAATTCCCAACCTTGCGCGTCATAACCAGCCTTGATCAAAACGCGCTTGTGCATCGCCATCCGACGGTCTGCGGAAAACATGCCCGGAAGGAGTAGGACGGTGCGGCCATCGCCGGGGTAAGCCGCCGCAAGCGCAGATTCGCTCCGCCGACCCGCAACATAATCCCGCACTATGCGGGCCTCTCCCCAAGTCAGTCTTGCTTTGGGTGGGATCTCATCCGGCAGCCTGATGCGCATAGCGTCCTATCCGCATTGGGCCCGGTGGAGCAGTTTCTGATCGGCCAGCACAAGCGCCATCATGGCTTCGACCACAGGCGCACCGCGAATGCCAACGCAGGGGTCATGCCGCCCTTTGGTGATGATCTCGGTCGCTTCACCGTCTTTGGTGATGGTCTCAACGGGAGTCAGGATCGAGGATGTCGGCTTAAACGCGACGCGGACGATGACGGGCTGGCCTGTTGAAATGCCGCCCGCTATACCGCCTGCATTATTGGCGAGAAATTCAGGCGCATTGGTGCCGGGTCGCATCGGATCAGCATTTTCCTCACCGCGTAGACGAGCAGCGTCAAAGCCTGCCCCAATCTCAACGGCCTTCACCGCATTGATGCTCATCATCGCTGAGGCCAGCTCACTATCGAGCTTGGCATAAAGCGGTGCCCCCCATCCAGCAGGCACGCCCGTCGCGACGCATTCGATCACTGCACCTAGCGACGATCCCGCTAACCGCGCCTCATTGACAAGCTTTTCCCAGCGGCCAGCTGCGGCTTCGTCCGGGCAGAAGAAGGGATTGCGATCAATCTGCGCCAGTTCAAAATTGTCGCGGTTGATCCGGTCGCCGCCAATCTCAACCACATAGGCATGGATCGTGACCTCAGGCATGATCGCCCGGGCGACAGCGCCTGCCGCAACCCGCGCTGCCGTTTCCCGCGCTGAACTGCGGCCCCCACCCCGATAATCGCGAAAGCCATATTTGGCGTCATAGGCATAATCGGCATGGCCGGGGCGATAGGCTTTGGCGACTTCGCTATAGTCTTTTGATCGTTGATCGACATTTTCGATCATCAGGCTGATCGGGGTGCCAGTGGTGCGCCCTTCGAACAGGCCCGATAATATCCTCACCTGATCGGGCTCTTGGCGCTGGGTTGTATACTTATTCTGCCCCGGACGACGTTTGTCGAGAAAAGGCTGAATATCCGCTTCTGAGAAGGCTATTCCGGGTGGGCAACCATCGACGACCGCGCCAAGCGCAGGCCCATGGCTTTCCCCCCATGTGGTGAAGCGAAGAACGCGGCCAAAGGTGTTGAAGCTCATGGGCGTGCTTTGCCGTTGGATGGGGCGAAGCGCAAGCTCATGCCGCCTTCGCTGTGTTGCTGGCTTGTGCCGCGTCTTCCAACAACCGCTCAATCGACTTCAACCGCGCTTCGCTGGTGATCCGGTCCCCGGTCAGGTCAGTCAAATAGAAAGTGTCGACGGCCCGCTCGCCATAGGTCGCGATATGGGCACTGTGGAGCGTCACCTTCGCTTGGAACAAGGCATAGGCCAGCTCATAAAGCAGGGCCGGGCGATCCTGTGCATTGACCTCTACCACTGTGTAGCGGTTGGACGCACGATTATCGATGAACACGCTGGGGTTGATCGAGAAAGCCTCGGCCCGTGCGCGAGACAAGGGCCGCGCGGCCAATTGCTCGGTCATCCGCTTGCGATTGGCCAGCGCATCGCCAATGGCCCGCTTCAGCCGCTCCAGCTGGCCCTCTTCATCGAAGGGACGACCCAAAGGATCCTGGACGAGGAAATTGTCAACGGCGATCCCATCGCGCGTGGTGTGGACGCGGGCATCTATGATGCTGCCTCCCGCCAAATGGATCGCACCTGCCATGCGATAGAAAAGGCCCGGGTGATCAGCCATCATGATGGTGATCAGTGTCGCTCCGCGCGATGGATAGACCAGAGCCTCCACCGACAAGGGATCATCGCCCATTGCGGCCAATTGCCGCGCATTATGGGCCAGCACGTCGTCAGCTTCGGCGATCCAATAGCTTTCGGCAAAGCGGGTGCGGTGGCGTTCGTAGGCCAGCGGCTCCCAATTGAGCGCCTTGCCGAGCTGATCTTGCTTGGCCTCAATCCGTTCCTTGCGACCGCGCTGCTTATGGCCGAGGCGAAGAACTTCTTCAGCGCTTTCGAACAGAGTCGTGAGCAATTGCCGCTTCCAGCCGTTCCAAACGCCGGGGCCAACTGCGCGAATGTCGACCACGGTAAGGGCCAACAGCAAACGTAGCCGCTCAGGCGATTGCACTTGCTCAGCAAAGTCGAGAATGGTTTTGAAATCGGCCAGATCGCGTTTGAAGGCGGTTGCAGACATGATGAGATGGTTACGGACCAGCCAAGCGACGGTCTCCGTCTCCGCTGCTGTCAAACCGAAGCGCGGGCACAGCTTCATCGCCACTTCGGCGCCCAGCACGGAGTGATCGCCGCCCCGCCCCTTGGCAATGTCATGGAGCAGAACTGAGGCATAAAGCACCCGGCGAGAGGCGATTTTGCGCAGGATGGCGGTGACCAACGGATGATCATCGCCGAGCTTGTTGTTCTCGATGCGCGAGAGGAGCCCAATCGCGCGGATGCTATGTTCATCCACTGTATAGTGGTGATACATATCAAACTGCATTTGGGCGACGACCCGGCCAAAATCGGGCACGAAGCGGCC
>DLOX01000253.1:29927-30619 GCA_002478575.1 Sphingomonadales bacterium UBA7473
ACCGTCGCTTCATTCATCCAGCGAAGCACCGTTTCCGGATCATTGCGGCTGGTCAGCACATCCAGGAAAAGCGCATTGGCGCGGGCATCTTGGCGGACCCGGGCATCGATTAATTTTGCGTCGCGATTGGCTTGGCGCATCGCTTGGGGGTGAATTTCAAGGCTTTCCTTATCGGCGAGCGCAAACATTTCGATCAGGCGCACAGGGTCGTCTGCGAACCAATCGTCCGATGGTGTCGCGAGCCGTCCGCGATCCAGCACGAAGCCTGCCAAGTTGCGCGGCTTGCGGGTTAGCCCCGACAATGAGAAGAAGCGGCCCTTACTCTTGGTTGTTTCATCCAAATGGGCGAGAAAGACGCCCGTCAAGTCACCCACTTGTTTCGCGATCAAGAAATAATGCTGCATGAAGCGTTCAACCGCTGAGCGGCCGGGCCGATCCGCATAGCGCATCCGCTCAGCAATCTCGCGCTGCACATCAAAGGTCAGTCTCTCTTCAGGACGTTTCGCCAGGATATGGAGATGGCAGCGGACGGCCCAAAGGAAATTCTCGGCCTTCATGAACTGGCGAAGCTCATCTTTGGTCAGAAGCCCGCGTTCGACAAGCTCCGGCACCGATGCCACGCGGTGCATATATTTGCCGATCCAAAAGAGGGTATGGAGGTCGCGCAGGCCGCCTTTGCCCTCTTTCACATT
>DLOX01000032.1 GCA_002478575.1 Sphingomonadales bacterium UBA7473
GATAGACCAGAGGACCAGATCTGCTCGAACAAAGTCTGCGCCTCTTCCGCATTGGGTGGAAGTCCCCAACGAAGCGCCGCCATGCCCGATCCGGCCCGTTCATCGCAGTTATTATCGCGCGAACGACTCCTCGATGAACCATATCGGGATTAATGTCAAGATAAAAAGAACAAAGGTGAACAGATTTGCTCCTCCCCAATGACTTGCATTGGGGAGGTGGCATTGCGAAGCAATGACGGAGGGGAATTGCTCGATGCCAACCCGGCCCCTCCACCACTCGCTTCGCGAGCGGTCCCTCCCCATCGCAAGTCGATGGAGAGGAGGTGCATTTCGACAGAAAAACCATTAACAATCAAATAGTTAGAACAATTTTTCCAACATGGTCGCCACCCTCCATCCGCGCATGCGCAGCCGCGGCTTCGGCCAGACGGAAGGTCATATCCATCACCGGGCGCAAGCGGCCAGCGGCGACATGGGGCCAGACGGTGCGTTGCAGTTCATCGGCGACGAGGGACTTAAAGCTCACGGGCCGAGGGCGCAGCGTTGATCCGGTAAGCGTCAACCGCCGCATCATGACCGCTGCCATGTTAATCTCGGCTTGCACGCCGCCTTGGACAGCAATGGTCACATGGCGGCCGTCTTCGGCAAGGCAGGCCAGATTGCGGGGGACATAAGACCCAGCGACCATATCAAGCACAGCATTCACGCCTTTGCCGCCGGTGATGCGCTGCACCTCTGCCACGAAATCTTGGCTCTTATAGTCAATCGCATGATCTGCACCGAGCGACAGCGCGGTCGCGCATTTCTCCGCTGATCCGCAGGTCACGATGGTGGTCAACCCAAAAAGTTGACCCAGCGCAATCGCCATGGTGCCAATGCCGGATGTGCCGCCATGTATGAGGACAGTGTCTCCCTCCACTGCATAGGCGCGCTCAAACAAGTTGGTCCACACCGTGAAAAGCGTTTCGGGGATCGCCGCCGCTTCAATCAAAGGCAGCGATTGCGGAACGGGCAGGCACTGCCCGGCCGGTGCACAAACATATTCGGCATAGCCACCGCCTGCGACGAGGGCGCAAACCGTCTGCCCCAGATGCGCGGCATCCACGCCTTCGCCAAGCGCGATAATTTCGCCAGCCACTTCCAGCCCTGGAATGGAAGGCGCACCCGGTGGTGGGGGGTAAAGGCCTTTGCGTTGAATGACATCCGGCCGGTTCACACCAGCTGCGGCAACCTTGATCAGCACTTCGCCAGAGGCAGGCGCCGGAACGGGCCGCTCCACCAGAATAAGCACCTCTGGTCCGCCAGGACCATCAGGATCAATGGCCTTCATCATCGTTGGAATCATGTCGCCGCCCCTGTTTGGCTTGCCCTTGGACTGCCTTCTCTCTGCGCTCAAACGAAAGGTCAAGGCAAAGTGCATTATTGACTTTCTGATCTGCTCAAGCTTCATTCCGAAAGATGGATTTAGACGATCTCTTTGCGCGGAAACCGGATGATCCCCTGACGCAAGTGACGCGGCAGGATTTGGATCCTTTGTCCATTTCCGAATTGGAAGAACGCATCGAAATTTTGGAAGCGGAAGTCGCACGCGTGAAGGCCAAGATGACAAGCGCCAGTCGCTTTAAGGAGGCGGCAAGCAGCCTCTTCAAGACATAAACGATACGGCTCGCTTGAAAAGGTCAGGCGAGCACATCACATGGGCAGTAAAGGAAGACACCAATGCCATCATTTGCCCGCGATCTGGAAACCACGCTTCACAATGCCTTGGCGGCTGCGTCATCGCGCAAGCATGAATATGCGACGCTTGAACATCTGCTGTTCGCGCTGATCGATGATACGCATGCCCAGCAAGTTATGCTGTCTTGCGGCGTCAATCTCGATGATCTGCGCAAGGCCGTGGCGCATTATCTCGATACCGAACTGGAATCACTGAAGACGCAGGTCAATGTTGATCCGTCGCCCACCAGTGGCTTTCAACGGGTGATCCAACGTGCGATCCTTCATGTGCAAAGCTCTGGCCGCGACGAAGTTACGGGCGCCAATGTGCTGGTCGCGCTCTTTAGCGAGCGGGAAAGCTATGCCGTCTATTTCCTCCAGCAGCAGGATATGACGCGGCTGGATGCGGTGAGCTTCATCTCGCATGGTCTATCGAAAGCGATTGAAGGCCCGGCTGAGACCAAGCCCGCCGAAGGGCAAGAAGAACGGGAAGAAAAGAAAGAGCAGGCCCAGCAAAAGGGCAAGCCTGAGTCAGCGCTTAAGCAATTCTGCGTCAATCTGAACGAGAAGGCGAAGACCGGCAAAGTCGATCCGCTGATCGGGCGCGGGCCAGAGGTTGATCGCACGGTGCAGATCCTCTGCCGCCGGTCAAAGAATAACCCGCTTTATGTGGGTGAGCCAGGCGTCGGCAAAACAGCCATTGCCGAAGGGTTGGCGCGCAAGATCATTGAAGGCGATGTGCCTGATGTGCTGCTGCCTGCGGTTATCTATTCGCTTGATATGGGGGCGTTGCTTGCCGGAACCCGATATCGCGGGGATTTTGAAGAGCGTCTGAAAGCCGTCGTCAATGAGCTGGAAAAGCTGCCCGATGCGGTGCTCTTCATCGATGAAATCCACACCGTGATTGGTGCTGGTGCGACGAGCGGCGGCGCGATGGATGCATCCAACTTGTTGAAGCCTGCGCTCTCGGGTGGCACCATTCGCTGCATCGGCTCAACGACTTACAAGGAGTTTCGTAACCATTTTGAGAAGGATCGGGCTTTGCTCCGTCGCTTCCAGAAAATTGACGTGAATGAGCCGACGGTTGAAGACGCGATCAAGATTTTGAACGGCCTGCGTTCGGCCTTCGAAAATCATCATAAGGTGCGTTACACCGGCGACGCGATCAAAGCGGCGGTTGAGCTATCGTCGCGCTACATCAATGATCGCAAGCTCCCCGATAAAGCGATTGATGTGATCGATGAAGTTGGCGCGATGCAGATGCTTGTGCCTGAAAACAAGCGCAAGAAAGTCATTACGCCAAAAGAGATTGAGATGGTGATTGCGACAATGGCGCGCATCCCGCCCAAATCGGTTTCAACTGATGATAAGCAAGTGCTGGCTACCATCGATGCGGATTTGAAGCGGGTTGTCTTTGGCCAAGATACGGCGCTGGAAGTGCTGTCGTCCGCGATCAAGCTCAGCCGTGCTGGCCTGCGTGACCCGGATAAGCCGATTGGCAATTATCTGTTCACTGGCCCCACCGGCGTCGGCAAGACGGAAGCCGCGCGGCAATTGGCCAGTTTGCTTGGCATTCCGCTCGAACGCTTTGATATGTCAGAATATATGGAGCGGCACAGCGTGTCGCGCTTGATCGGGGCCCCTCCGGGCTATGTCGGCTTTGATCAGGGCGGGCTGCTGACCGATGCGGTCGACAAGAACCCGCATTGCGTCCTTCTGCTCGATGAAATTGAGAAAGCGCATCCTGATCTGTTCAACATCTTGTTGCAGGTGATGGACAATGGTCGCTTGACCGATCATCATGGCAAGACGGTCGATTTCCGCAATGTCATCCTGATCATGACGACCAATGCCGGTGCCGCTGATATGGCCCGCGAAGGCATTGGCTTTGGCTTGGTCTCCAAAGAAGATGCGGGCGACGAGGCCGTGAAGAAAATGTTCACGCCCGAATTCCGCAACCGATTGGATGCAATCGTGCCCTTTGGTTATCTGCCGCCAGCCGTGGTTGCACGGGTTGTCGACAAGTTCATCCTGCAACTGGAATTGCAGCTTGCTGACCGTGATGTGCATATCAAGCTGGATGATGAGTCCAAGGCTTGGCTCACTGAACGCGGATATGACAAGCTCTATGGCGCGCGACCCATGGGGCGGCTCATCCAGGAGAAGATCAAGCAACCGCTGGCGGAAGAGCTGTTGTTCGGGAAGCTCGTCAACGGTGGCGAAGTGAGCATCCATTTGAAAGATGGCGCTTTGGCGTTTGAGATCACGCCCGCACCGCCGCGCAAGGGCAAGAAGGGCGGCAAGGCGAAGGCGTCTGCCGCTTGAGGGTGTTGGGCTAAACCAGTACCGTATCCTTGAGCTTGTCGAAGGGTTGCCTTTGGTCAGCTGAGGAAGGAAGGCAGCCCCTCGACAGGCTCAGGGATGCAGAGTCTCGTTCAGCATGGACGACGGTCGAAAAGCTTCCGTTTGACATAGTGTCAAATTTGTTCTTATTATGTTTCATCTTTTCATCCCCGAGTCGAGGGCCAGACGATGACCATGATCTTTTATACCAATCCCATGTCACGCGGGCAGATTGCCCGTTGGATGCTTGAAGAAGTGGGTGTGCCGTACGAGCAAGTGTTGCTTGACTATGGCGCGACCATGAAGGCGCCGGACTATCTTGCGATCAACCCGATGGGGAAAGTGCCTGCGATTGTGCATGATGGGCGCGTGGTGACGGAATGCGCAGCCATCTGCGCCTATCTTGCCGCAGCTTTCCCCGAAGTCGGCTTAACGCCGACGCCTGACGAGCGCGCTGACTATTATCGCTGGATGTTCTTCGCTGCGGGGCCCGTTGAATCAGCGATTACGGCGCGATCATTGGGGTTGGAGGCTCCTGCCGATAAGGCGATGATGGCAGGCTATGGCAGCTATGACATGATGGTTGATGTGCTTGAGGCGGCTGTCGGGAAATCGGACTATATGTGTGGCAGCCGGTTCACGGCGGCGGATGTTTATGTTGGGGCGCAAGTGATTTGGGGGATGCAATTTGGCATACTGCCTGTGCGGCCTGCTTTCGAAGCTTATGGAGCGCGGCTGAGTAAGCGGGAGGCCTATGGCCGGGCAAAAGCGATCGACGATGAATTGATTGGTCAGGCCCAAGCGAGTGCGCCGCAATGAGCGAACAGTCTTCGATTTTCGCCTTGCCTCTTCACCTTGGAAAAGGCGGAACCGCGACCGTTCTTACGCCCATGACGGGCATGGAATGGTATGAGGACTATGCCAAGGCGACCGCAGTAGATGGGGCCGATGGACGGTTGGTCTCTGCGTTCCACTTCACCCAAAGCTGGGACAGTTGGGAAATGCACCCAGCGGGCGATGAGATTGTCATTTGCCTGAGCGGGTCAATGACGTTGATCCAGGAATTTGCCGATGGATCGTCAGGTCACGTGACGATCAGTGCAGGTGAGTTTGCAATCAATCCGCCGGGATGCTGGCACACGGCGGATATTGAAGGGGAGGCAAGCGCCTTGTTTATCACAGCAGGAATGGGCACAGACCATCGACCGCGATAGATAGACGAGAGATTATATGCCCACCCTTTATGATGCCCCGAGCCCTGCACCCAATCCGCGCCGGGTGCGCATCTATCTCGCCGAAAAGGGGCTAGGCATCCCAACCGAACAGCTGTCCATCGTGAAGGGCGAGCATAAGTCCGCAGATTATCTTGCGAAATATGAGCCCGGCCAAGTGCCTTCGCTGGAACTGGATGATGGCACGATCATTGGCGAAAGCGTTGCGATCTGCCGCTATTTTGAGGCCCTGCATCCTGAACCGCCGCTGTTTGGTACCGATGCCTTATCCATCGCGACGATCGATATGTGGATCCGGCGGGTGGAGTTCACGCTGATGCATACGGTCGGCCAAGTGTGGATGCACGCGCATCCCTTCACCGCGCGGGTCGTGAAACCACAGTATAAGGATTTTGGCGAAAGCAACCGCGCCCATGCCATGCGGGCGATGCGGCGCTTTGATAAGGCGCTTGGGGGATCAGCCTATGTCGCAGGGCCAGCGTTCACTATGGCGGATATTGTGCTGCTGACGACGTTAGATTTCGCGGCCTTCATAGGCCTGCCCATGCCCGAAGATGTGCCAGCCTTGGCCGATTGGCACTCGCGTGTCTCCGTAAGGCCTAGCGCGGGAGTTTAGGCCCTTGCGAACGCCACGCAAACACCGCTTGATCAAAATGAACCTCGCCCTGATAGATGCTTCATGACCTTCACACTCCCCGGATTCGATCTTGATGCTTTTATCTCTGCCACATTGGCAGAAGATTTGGGGCCAAGCGGGCGCGACGTAACATCTGAGTCCGTGATCCCTGCCGAGACCAGCTTTGCTGGCGTGATGGACAGCCGCGATGCGATTGTGGTTGCAGGCCTGCCGATTGCCGCCGCTTTCTTCCAACGTCTTGATCCGGATATGGAAATCGAGATTCTGGCCGATGAAGGCGCTTCAGTGGCGGCTGGATCGGATGTGATGCGGCTTAAAGGCAAGGCGCGGGCAATGCTGACGGCAGAGCGATCCGCGCTCAATACCGCGCAGCATCTCTCAGGCATTGCGACACTCACGCGCCGCTATGTCGATGCGATCGCGGGCACCGGCTGCACTTTGCTTGATACGCGGAAGACCATTCCGGGGCTTCGCGTGCTCGAAAAATATGCAACGCGCATGGGCGGCGCAACCAATCACCGCATGGGCCTATGGGATGCGGCGATGATCAAGGATAATCATGTCGCTGTCGCTGGCGGCGTGGCAGAGGCTGTGGCCCGGGCCAAGGCGCATGGCGTGGAGCGGATCATCCTGGAGGTGGATCGCCACTCCCAGATCGAGCCAGGCCTGGATGCAGGCGCGACTTGGCTGTTGCTTGATAATATGGACCCTGCGACTTTACGCGAAGCTGTTGCCCTTGTTGCAGGCCGCGTGCCCACCGAAGCGTCCGGAGGCGTCACGCTGGAAACGATCCGGGCGAAGGCGGAAACCGGCGTGACTTACATCTCCGTCGGGCGTTTGACGCAAAGCGCGCCGGCCGCTGATATTGGGCTGGATTTTTTGACGATTTAGTCCAAAATGTGAAGTGACTCGGATTTGGAGATTGCTTGTGAACCGACTGTTCGTTGCCTTTGCCTTGTCCGCTTCGCTCTTCACCATCCCGGTCCATGCGCAGAAAGATGGTCCAAGCTGCACCATTCCGGATCGCCTGCCAGAGCCGCGCCGCGAAAGTCCGCCGCCGGGCGAAGTCGTTAATATCCGTCCAACGCAAAATCTCCTTGCGCTCAGCTGGTCCCCGCAATTTTGCAAACGCAATGGCGAAAAGGTTGAGCATCGCCTGCAATGCGGGGGCGAGGCGGGGAAGTTCGGCTTCATCCTCCACGGCCTTTGGCCCGACGTGGCGGGAAAGCGCGACCCCGCTTGGTGCCGCCCAGCAAAGGCCTTGCCCAAAAGCTTGATCCGTCAGCATTTCTGCATGACGCCTTCGCCTGATCTGTTGCAACATGAATGGGCCAAGCACGGCACTTGCGCGACCGATGATCCCGAACGCTATTTCAAAGCCGCAAGCCTGCTTTATTCCGCGCTCACCTTCCCGGACATGGATTATCTTTCGCGTCGGCGGATCACAGTGTCCAGCCTCACCGCGGCCTTCGCAAGCCGCAATCCTGGACTTCGCCAAGATGCGATCAGTGTGAAGATGGACGGCCAAGGCTGGCTGCAAGAACTGCGGGTCTGCCTCGATGCCAACATGCGCCCCAAGGTGTGCAACCCCGAAGATCGCGGAGCAAAAGGCAATCGTTTCATCAAAATCTGGCGGGGCGGGCGTTAGTCTGCCCCCGTTCAGCGCCATGTGTATCGGAACGTCGACCAAGCAGCCGCTCACATGAAGTAAGGCCATAGTCCAGAGCTCGCTTGATGGGTGGCTCAAGATAGCGTGCGGTCGCCAGCGCCGCGAGGATGGACGCGATGATCGCAATGCCAAGCGCGATCAGCGGCTGGATGCCAGTTCCCTTGAGAGCAAACAGGATCACACCGCCAATGGTCGTATGAAGAAGATAGAGGGGGTAGGTGGCCAGGCCTAGCGCGCGGACGGCGTTGGGGTTGAGCCTCCCGGACAGCCAGCGGTTGGCGCGGACTGCAGCGATCATCAGAAGGAGCGCAGCCAGCCACAACGTTGTGGGGACTAGGGATAGGGACGGGCTGGTGATCACCTGAGGGTCATCGGCCGCTTGGTGCGCGATCTTCACCAGTGCGACGATCACAAAGGCAGCGATTACCGCCCATCTCCGTCGGCTTGGCCGGCCGCATAAGTTCATCCACATCAGGCCACCAATCGCAAAGAAAATGCCATCAGTGAGCAAAGCAATTTCCGCACCGCGCCAGCCCCAGCTCCCCGGCTCGACGAGATTTGGGTCGAGGGCGATGATCCCAAACCAAAAGGCAGTGCTTGCTGTGCCTATGGTGATCAACAGGGTTTCCAGCCGGTCTATCCTTTTGAAAACCAGCAATCCAAAGACAAGCGCGTAAAAGGTAATCTCAATAGAGAGCGTCCAATAGACCCCGTCTAGCCACGGACCGATGGGCAGGAAGGCCATAGTCCGCAGATAGAGCTCACCAAGACTCATGCTTTGTTCGTAGCCAATGGCGAGCAGGATAAGCGCCGTGATTGTTGCAGAGGCCCATGCGCCCGGGAGCAAGCGCAGCACCCGGCTGCGAAAAAATGCAAAGGCGTTTGTGCCTGCGGAATAGCTGATGACAAAGCCCGAGAGCAGGAAGAATATCTCAACACCAACCCAGCCAAACCAACTGAAGCTGGTGAGAGCTGGGAAGGCGAAACCGCCGCCTGAGAGCTTTGCCGCACTGCTCGTCGGCATCGCCCAAGACAGATAGGCGAGGTGGAAAAACATGACGAGAAAGGCTGCGAAGAACCTCGCGAGGTCTAAGCCAACTATGGCTTCGCGGCGGCTTGCCGGTGTGGAGTTGAGCATCCTTCATGTCCCTGTTTGTGTGATGGGTAGGAAGGATTTTGGGCTGCGTTGAGTTAAAGACTGGGGCTTTGGGAGTGTTAAGATTGATCCGAAATGGAGGGCTTCAATGGCACAAGGCTGAGCCTCAGATACTGATCTAGCGGCTGCTCTCCAACGCGCAGCTATGCGAACGAAGCGTTAGAGCATTTGCTTCGTGGAAGGTGGGCTTTTGTTAGGAACGGTTGCTGAAACTATCGCTCTTTGCGTAAGAGCAGCAAAGCCAAGCAAATCCCCAGAAGCTCAATTCCAACATAGGCCTTGTGGTAAGGAGAGGTCGCCCCATCAATCGCCATGCCAATGAGGCGGCTTGATAAAATGGGTAAGGTCAGGAGTACGACTGAAGTTAGCCCGAACCGCAACCTGTCTTGCGACAGGGCGCACCACGCAAACAAGGCCCCTTCTCCAATAAGAAAACCGCCATAGCTCGCTCTTATCATGGTTTGCCCGTCTGCGCCGCCAAGCGAGATGCCAAAGGACTTCACCATCTCGACCGGAGAAATCAAACCCCAAAGCCCGAATGACAAGAAAACGAACGCAGTGCTGAAAAGAAAGGCGCGGGTCATGCCGCCCCAATCAACTCGCGCCCGATGAGCATCCGCCTGATCTCATTGGTCCCCGCGCCAATATCCATAAGCTTGGAATCGCGTAGATATCGCTCCACCGGCCAATCCTTGGTGTATCCCGCGCCGCCCAATGCCTGCACCGCTTCTAGCGCAACCTTGACGCCATTCTCGCTCGAAAGCAGGACCGCGCCTGCCGCGTCGAAGCGCGTGGTCTGTCCCGCGTCGCAGGCTTTGCAAACTGCATAGACATAAGCCCGCGCCGAATTGAGCGCGACATACATGTCCGCCACTTTGGCTTGCATGAGTTGGAAGCTCCCAACGGGTACACCGAACTGTTTGCGCTCGCGAATATAGGGCAAGACCGTATCCAAGCAGGCCTGCATGATGCCAAGGCCAATGCCGGACAGCACGGCCCGCTCATAGTCGAGACCAGACATGAGCACGCCGACCCCGCCATGAAGTGGCCCCATCACATTTTCTTGCCGAACGAAACAATCATCAAAGACCAGTTCTGCGGTTGGGCTGCCGCGCATGCCCATCTTGTCGATCTTCTGACCAATGCTGAAGCCCGGCATATCCTTTTCGATCAGGAAGGCGGTGATCCCGCGCGATCCACTTTCGGGCGCGGTCTTTGCGTAGACGACAAGCGTGTCCGCATAGGCGCTGTTGGTGATCCAGAACTTAGTCCCATTCAGCCGGAAGCCGCCATCGACGGCATCCGCGCGGAGCTTCATCGAAACGACGTCGCTGCCAGCGCCTGCTTCGGACATGGCAAGCGATCCAACATGTTCGCCGCTGATTAGCTTGGGCAGAAACTTTGCCTTCTGATCTGGATTGCCCCAGCGACGGATTTGATTGACGCACAGATTGCTATGCGCACCGTAAGACAGGCCAACGGAAGCCGAGGCGCGGCTTACTTCCTCAACGGCAATTACATGCTCCAGATATCCAAGGCCAAGCCCGCCCCATTCTTCTTCAACCGTGATGCCGTGAAGCCCAAGCTCCCCCATCGCGGGCCAAAGCTCATCACGCGGAAACCAGTCTTCTGCGTCAACGCGCGTGGCAAGCGGCGCGATCTTGTCTTTGGCAAAGCGCGCCGTGACGTCGCGGATCATGTCCGCGCTTTCGCCAAGCGCGAAATCGAAGCTGGGGCCTGACAATATTCTCTCCCTCGTAAAGCCTAGGCGCGCACCTTAGACGCGGCTTGGCGGAGAGAGAAAGCTGAAAGTGTTGGAGCTTTAGCGGCCCTGTGTCCGCCAGCGCAGAATGACACGGTTGATAATCTCTTCTTCGCCGCCGGTTTGGCGCCAAAGATCGGAGAATAGGGGGTCGCTTGATGCAGGTCGACGTTCCTCTTGAAGCGTATCTAGGGCGACGCGAACCGGGATGGTCACACCTTCGCCGCAGATGATAGCCTCTCGGTTACGGAGCGCAGGGATCGTATCGAGAAATCCACGGGCACCTTCGGGCATGGCGGCTTTCACAAAGGCTTGGTCGCGTTCGTTGTTGAGGCGCATGGCAATGATTGTGCCGCACTGAGAGAGCACACCTTCTGCCAAATCGGATGGCCGCTGTGTGATCAACCCTAGTGACACACCATATTTACGGCCTTCTTTGGCGATCCGTTCAAGGATTTTGCGAACCGAGCCTCCAGTTGTGACGCGATCGGACGGGATGTACCTGTGAGCTTCTTCGCAAACGAGCAAGATCGGACGTTGAGGCTCTGCGCGAGACCAAATGGCATAGTCAAACACCATCCGGCTCAAAACGGCGACCACAACGGACGTAATTTCGGAAGGCACGCCCGACACATCGATGATCGAAATCGGTTTGCCGTTCGATGGAAGACGGAAAATGCGAGCGAGGAATTCCGGCATATTGTCAGCAACCATCATGCCTGAGAACATGAAGCTGAACCGCGGATCAGACTTTATCTCATCGATTTTGGACTTGAGCCGCATGAAGGGGGCAGAGTCAGTTGCCTTATCCAGTTTTCCCATCTCGTTCATGATATTCGCGGTCAGATCTGACAACAGATATGGGATTGGAGAGTCAATCGTAAGCTTCGTAATGCCTTCTGCAACGCGGCTTTTCGCGCGGGCCTGAAGCAAACATTTGGACAGAATATCTTCGTCCGTCTGACGCTCACTGCCTTCAGAAGTGATAAGCACTTCGCACAATTCTGTGAAGTTCAGCAGCCAGTAAGGCATCGCGAGGTTTGACACGTCAAACAACGCGCCATTGGTCTTAAAGGCGGCAGAATATTCCCCGTGGGGATCGATCATCACGATATGACCTTCAGGCGCCAAATCGCAAATCTTGTGAAGGATCAAAGCGGCAGAAGTGGATTTACCCGTACCTGTCGATCCAAGCAGCGCAAAATGCTTTCCAAGAAACGCATCCACATAGAGGGCCGCACGAACGTCAGACGTGGGGTAGACTGTTCCCACTTCAACAAAGGCGCGGTCATCCGCTGCATAGAGTTGGCGCATATCCTCAGCACCAAGGGCGAAGACCGTATCTCCGGGCATTGGATAGCGCGTCACACCGCGGCGGAAATTGTAGATTTTGCCGGTAAGTCGTTCTTCATCGCCTTCACCCATGAAATCGATCGCAGCGATCATGAGTTGCGAATTGTCTGCGGTCGATTCCAATGTCCGGATGTTTGCGACCAACCAAGAACTTGCAACGCGAATCTTAATTAGGCTGCCAACTTGGCCGCACATCGCGAGCGTAGGATCAGGCTGGCTTTGAAGTTGTGTCAGTTGGCTTTTGTCGATCAAGAGTCGAGATGAAGAGCCGGCAATGTCTAGCACGCGACCGATTTGAACATTTTGCAGGCCGACTTTCGTTGCATCACTTGCCGCCGCTGGTGTCGGCGCGTGGCCCATAGCGGCGCGCAGATTTTCGAAGCCAGTAAAGTCGTTCATCAATGTGATCCAATAGCTAGTGTCTAACCAAGGCGTATCGATGAAGGGTTAATTTTTAGGTAACGAACGTATCAAAATCGGCGGAAGATTAGACCCGCCAGCCAGCCCATGCCTAGTGATAAAGCAATCGCAAAGAGGCCGTAGAGAAGGGGAATGGAAACCGCAGAATCCGCGACAAAGCGCTCAAAACCCGATTTGCGAATGACGATCTTGCGGGTTGCCGCTGATAGAATTTTGCCGTCTTTGATCAGAAAGGTCTCGGCCGTATATTTGCCAACGGGCACACGGGCAGGGATCGCGATCTTTGCGCGGTAGAGTACGCCTTGGGATATCTCGATTTCGCCCGGATGCTCGCTGAACAATTGTTGCTTTTGCATCAATTCGATCAGGCCCTTTTCGAAGCGTTGACGCTCTTCCGGAGAAGCTTCGCTGGACGGCGAAAGCTGAATATTGCCCAGGCCCAATTCATAAATTGCCGATGTGCGTTCATCGACCAATTTGTCCAGCGGCCGGGACGTCGCGATCGAATAGAAGCCGGGGACGGATCTGAACCGCGTGCTTTCAGCATTGGCCCAAAGACCGACCACCCGCTGCTTTTCCCGAACGATGATCGATTGGGTCGGCCCGCGCAATATGACGGCGATGTCCGCTTTGTCGCTTGGTATTCTTCCAAAGGGATAAAGGATCGCACCAAAGAGCAGCAGCTCAGCCCCGGCAAAGCTGTAGCGAATTTCAACATCTCTTTGGGAAACATCAGGCACAAGGACTGGCTCACGCGCGGCCGTGAGCAGCATGAAGGTCGCGATGATGGAAAGGCGAAGCGCTCGGATCATTGCACCTCCACCGAGTATATCTCAGCGGGACGCCATCCCAAGCCAAGCGCCATGATGAAAGCAATGGTCAAAACAATGATCGCAAGCGCCATGCGCAAAAGATCAGGCCTCACCTTAGCGGCGAAGCGGGTTCCCAATTGAGCGCCAGTCACGCCGCCGATGAGGAGGAGGCCAGCCAAAACTATATCAACGGCATGTGTTGTGAGGGAGTGAACCAGCGTCGTTGCCGCAGTCACGAACAGGATTTGGAACAGCGACGTGCCGACCACAACGCGAGCGGGCATGCCAAGCAAATAGATCATCGCGGGCACCATGATGAAGCCGCCGCCGACGCCCATGATGCCGGCCAGCAGGCCGATCGCCGCGCCAAGGCCCAAGACCGGGATGACGCTGACATAGAGCTTGGAGCGGCGGAACCGCATTTTCCACGGAAGCTTGTGGATCCAGTTGTGCTGGCCGCCGCGGCGAAGCGCTACTTTCTCGCCGCGCCGCGTGCGCAGGATCGCGCCGACGCTTTCAACCAGCATCATCGCTCCGACAGCGCCGAGAAACACCACGAACAGGATGGAGATAGCGAGATCGAGCTGGCCCCGCTCCTTGAGCCAAGTGTAGATGTAGATGCCGGCAGCCGAGCCGAACACGCCGCCGAGCAGCAGCATGAGGCCGAGCGGAACGTCGATCGTGGCGCGCTTGAAATGCGACAGCGCGCTGGAAAATGACGACGCCACCACCTGGTTTGCACCGGTCGCCACGGCGACGGCGGGCGGGATG
>DLOX01000025.1:0-1746 GCA_002478575.1 Sphingomonadales bacterium UBA7473
GACTCGCACCAAGACACCAAGGCACCAAGAATATTTGGCTCACTTCCGCGCCAATGCCCCCACACAGCTCGCCTTATCCGCATCGCGCCCATCCGGCACGCGCGCGGAAAGGAATGTCACCACTGGCTCCTTCCCCTTGGCCGATGGGTAAAGATAGGCATCCAAGATGCAGTTGGAATTGGCAAATTGCAACTTGCGGGATGTCTCTTCGCGAACATCTTGCTGGGCGGGGCCAAACATGGAGATGAGCGCGCGGGCGTCTTTGCCCATCACACGATCAAGCCCGGTCGGGACTTTGGCCGCAACGGGCGGGATGAAAGTGGCGGGGCGTTGCTCGACGGCTTTGGAGGCGCCTCCACAAGCGCTGAGTGCAAGCAACAGGCCAAGCGGCAGGAAAGATCGGGTCATCATCCGCCCTTTCTATCGCCTTGCGCCGCCCATGGCCAGACGCTAGGGCGCGGCGACTTTAATTTCCCTAGAAAGATATGCCTCCATGACTAAGCCCTTGGATGTTGTTGCGATTGGCAATGCGATTGTTGATATTTTGGCACCGGCCGAAGATGCGTTGATTGCTGAGTTGGGTTTGAACAGGGGCGGGATGAAGCTGATTGATGCAGCTGAAGCGGAAATGCTCTATTCGCGCATGGGATCAGCCATTGAAGCAAGTGGCGGTTCCGCTGCCAATACGATTGCTGGATTGGCGGCATTGGGGCGGAACTGCGGTTTTATTGGCCAAGTGGCGAACGATCAATTTGGCAAGATTTTCACGCATGATATGACCGCCCATGGCGCAGAATTTACGACACCGGCTCGTGAGGGCGAGCCGCCAACCGGACAAGTTTTGATCTTTGTCTCCCCCGATGGTCAGCGCACAATGAACACCTTCCTTGGGGCGGCACAGCATCTGGATCGTGCCGCATTGGACCGCGAAATGATTGAGCGCGCCGCGATCCTCTATCTCGAAGGCTATCTGTGGGACCCCGAAGAGCCCCGCCGCGCGATGCGCCGCGCCATTGAAGTCGCGCGCGCAGCAGGCCGCAAGATCGCCTTCACCGCGTCCGAAAGCTTCGTGATCGACCGTCACGGCGACGATTTCCGCGCGATGATCGAGGACGGCGTGATCGACATCCTGTTCGTCAACGAAGGCGAACTCGCCACGCTGACGGGTGAGGACGACTTCGAAGCGGGCCTNNGCGGGCCGCAAGGTTGCCTTCACCTTGTCGGATATTTTCGTGATCCTCGGCCATCGCGCCGATTTCCGTCGGATGATGGAAGCGGGTGACATTGACATTCTCTTCGCCAATGAAGGTGAAATCACCTGCTTGATGGAAACCGAAGATTTTGATGCTGCGGTTGAAGCTGCTTCAAAGTTCATCCCAACCCTCGTTGTGACGCGCGGTGGGGAAGGGGCCATCGCCATTCAGGATGGCACGAAAGCGTCCGTTTCAGCCGAACCCGTGGATCGTGTGGTTGACACAACGGGTGCTGGCGATTTGTTCGCCGCAGGCTTCATGGCTGGCCAAGCCGAAGGCCGTTCGCTGCAAGACAGCTTGACCATGGGCGCAGTTGCCGCCGCTGAGATCATCTCCCACTTCGGCCCCCGTGCTGAGGCTGATTTGTCCGCACTGGTGAAAGCGCGTTTGGGCTAGGCACGAAAAAAGAGGGGGCCAAAAGCCCCCTCAAGTTCCCCTCCATTTATACGGTGAATTAGGCGCGTTCTTCTTTGCCAACATGGCTGGCGCCACC
>DLOX01000025.1:1767-2147 GCA_002478575.1 Sphingomonadales bacterium UBA7473
CTATAGCCAAAATAAACCAGCAAGCCGATGCAGGTCCAGCCGAGGAACATCAGCTCTGTATAGCCAGACAGCTGGAAGAACAGGAACACACAGCCTGCCGCCGCCAACGGGCAGATTAGCCACGCAAGCGGCGTGCGGAATGGCCGGTGACGCGTTGGGTCGGTGCGGCGCAAGATGAGCACACCAACGGCCACGGTGAAGAAAGCGAACAGCGTTCCCGAGTTTGAAATGTCAGCGAGTTTGCCGACCGGGAACAGTGCGCCGAACAACGCCACAAACACCCCAGTGCACATCGTCACAACGTGCGGCGTGCCATATTTGGGGTGCAGCTTTGAAAAGACTTCAGGCAGCAAACCATCGCGCGCCATCACGAAGAAGAT
>DLOX01000025.1:2189-6547 GCA_002478575.1 Sphingomonadales bacterium UBA7473
CATCACGAAGAAGATGCGGGTTTGGCCGAACATCATCATCAAGATCACTGAAGGCAATGCAATGCCCGCTGCAATCGCGACCAAGTCGCCTGCCCAACCATGGCCAATTTCGCGAAGCACGAACGCCAGGGCATCGTCAGCTTGTGACAAAGCCCCGCCTGGCTGCGCGCCGATTGTGCCAATGGCACCTGCTGCGACCAGCATGTAGATGATGGTGCAAATGCCAAGCGAGCCGATCAGGCCGATGGGAATGTTACGCTGAGGATTGATGGTTTCTTCGGCTGCAGTTGAAACCGCGTCAAAGCCTACATAGGCAAAGAAAATGGAGGCAGCAGCGGCAGAGACGCCGACCGTCACCATATTGTTGGTAATGGGGTCCATCACTTCCTTGGCGAAAAAGCCATTAGGCATGAAGGGTTCAAAATTCGCATTGTTGATTGCTGGCAATGCAAGCACCAAGAACAGCATCAAAGCAGAAACTTTGATGGCCACCAACACGGCATTGAAGCGTGCGCTTTCCTTGGTGCCAACGATCAAAAGCCCCATGCAGCCAAGACCAATGAGCATCGCAGGCACATTGATCAGGCCCGGAGTGTCATCAAAAGGCCCCTTCACGAAGGTCAGCGGTATCTGGACGTTGAATATCTCTTCCGCCAGTTTGACCATATAGCCGGACCAACCGACCGACACAGCAGAGGCAGCAATCGCATATTCGAGGACGAGGGCCCAACCTACGATCCACGCGAGAACTTCCCCAAAAGTCGCATAGCTATAGGTATAAGCAGAGCCGGAAACGGGCACCATCGATGCCAATTCGGAATAGCAAAGTGCGGCAAGCGCACAGACAACAGCTGCTATAACGAAGGAAATCATCATCGCAGGGCCAGCCTTGTTGGCGGCTTCTGCGGTCAAAACGAAAATGCCTGTGCCAATGATGGCGCCAATGCCGAGCATGGTGAGCTGGAACGCGCCAAGCGTGCGCGTGAGCGACTTCTTCTCAGCAGTGGCAAGAATGGCGTCGAGTGGCTTGACGCGCTGGAATAACATATACTTCTCCCAAGGAACTTTATGATTGTGACAGAACCTAGCTGCTTATTGGCAGTGCGCAACGCCTAATTCAGCGCGGCAGCATCATTCCCATCTGTTTTCCGCCAAAAATATGGACATGAAGGTGTGGAACCTCTTGATGGCCATGCCCGCCAATGTTGGCGAGCAAGCGATATCCGGGAGCAGGCAGGCCCAAATCGCGCGCGACAATGCCCACCGCTTTGATGAAACCCGCAATCTCCGCGTCGCTGCCATCGCGGGTAAAATCGTCCCAACTGACATAGCGACCTTTGGGGATCACCAGCACATGGGTGGGTGCTTGCGGGTTGATATCGTGAAAGGCGAGCGCCCATTCATCCTCATAAACCGTCTTGTTGGGGATTTCCCCGCGCAGGATTTTCGCGAAGATATTATTGTCATCATAAGGAGCGGTCGCATCAATCGGCATGGCTATTCCTTAATCGCCTTGGCGCAAATTTGTTCGAGCAATCTAATCTCCATCAAGCTTACGGTCCCACGCGTGGGAACGGATGCACCGCCGATGATGGCATCGCGGAACGCCTCCAGTTGATAAGCGTAAGTGGCTTTTGTCGGGAACTTCTCTTCCCACTCCTCCTGCTCTAAGGAGAAGAGGAATTGGTGGCCGTGTTGCGGGGCAATTGGACGGTCGATCATTAAACGCCCTTCTGTCCCAATGAAACGGATGAAGGCCCGCAATGGTGCATCCATATTCGCTGACAGGCTTACTTTAATCCCACTCGCTGACATCAATTCGGCCTTGGTTTCGACATCCGCGCCACTGGCTGCAAGGCGCTGAGAGGCAGAAATTAGCTCTAGCTCTTCATTCAGCGCGGACCGTGCCCAATGCAGCGGATAAATACCCAGATCCCAAATCGCTCCACCGCCGACTGCTGGGTCATAACGGATTTCGCCCTCGGCTTTGCTGACCGGCACATCAAAGGCTGTTTCGACGCTTTGGATTTTGCCAAGCTGGCTGCTTTCCACAATCTCCCGCATCCGGGCTGACAGGGGGTGATAGTGGCTATGCTGGGCCTCCATCAGCAGCAGGCCAGTCTCCGCCTCCGCTGCAAGCATGGCCTCAACATCTGCAGAGCTTAGTGCGAAGGGCTTTTCGCAGAGCACGGGCTTTCCGGCCTTGAGTGCGGCGATGGACCATTTGGCATGGAGATTGGGCGGCAACGCAACATAGACCGCATCCACATCATCCGCCTCGATCAGCGCCTGATAGTCGGTATAGACCTTGGGAATGCCATGCTCAGCCGCATAGGCCTTGGCGCGTTCTGGATCGCGCGCGGCAACCGCTTGCACCACCACGCCTTCCACATCCTTTGCCGGGGCAATCATGGCATAGATTGCAACCTTTGCCGCGCCGAGGATGCCAATGCGCAGGCTCATTGCGGGCGAGACGCTTTTTCTGCGAGGCCAGAAAGGCCTTCTCGCCGATCCAACTCGGCCAACACATCGTCAAAAGGCACGCCGCGCTCTTCAAGGAGGATGAGCAAGTGGAAAAGCAGATCGGCGGCTTCGCCGGTCAGCTGTTCTGGACTACCAGAGACCGCAGCAATGACAGTCTCGGTCGCTTCTTCGCCCACTTTCTGAGCGATTTTCTCGCGGCCTTTGGAAAAAAGCTTCGCGACATAAGAAAGCGCCGGATCTGCGGTCCGGCGCTCCTTGATGATGGTAGTCAGATTTTTGAGGGTCTCGGCCATGCCTGCTCTAGTGGAGCAAGCAGAGCCGGACCGTCAAGGGTTAGGCTTCTGCCGTGGCACCTGCGTCGCGACGACGACGGCTGGAGCGACGACCAATGATCAAGCCAAGCACGCCGAGACCGAAGAGGGCGAAGTCAGCAGGTTCTGGAACTTCCGTGCCGCCCGAAGAGGAGCCTGTGCTTCCGCCGCTTGAAGAACCAGTGCTGCCCGTTGAAGAAGAGGTTGTACTGCCGGTGCTGCCTGTCGAGGTTGACGTGCTGCTGGTCGTTGATCCGCCGAACGATGAAGAACCGCCAGAAGTTGAGCTGGTTGTGCTAGAAGTCGTGGACCCGCCAGAGGTCGAACTTGTCGTGCCGCCCGAGGTTGAACTCGTTGTGCTTGACGTTGTTGACCCACCCGACGTGCTCGATGTGGTGCCCCCAGACGTGCTGCCACCGGAAGTTGAAGTCGAGCCGCCCGATGTGCTTCCGCCGGAAGTTGAGGTGCTTCCACCCGATGTCGAGCCGCCTGACGTTGACGTAGATCCGCCAGATGTTGAACCACTAGACGAGGATGTTGATCCGCCTGACGTGCTGCTCGTCGTTGAGCCGCCGTTGGATGATGATGAGGACGTGCTGCTGCTATGGTCGCAATGCTTGCTGTGGCTATGCTTTTTGGCCCACCATTTGCCTCCGCTGCTGGAGCCATATGTTGCTTGCGCTGGTGTCGCGATGGCGAGTGCCAAAACGGATGCGGCGAAGAGTTTCGCAGATTTGCCCATCATTAACTTCCCTGTTCACTTTACACTGATCGCCGAAATGCAGTGATCACCGACTATGATGCAAAGCTCTTGCCAAGTGATGAAGCTGACGGTTTTTCAGGCCCTCCACTGGTTAACGTCAAGCGGTGCGAATTGGTTAATGTAAAAGGCCCCGACATTAACCAAAAATGGGCGACCGAACAGGCACATTGGCCGCCGCCAAGGCCCGATGCGCGTCAGAAATGGTCGCTTCACCAAAGTGGAAAATGGAGGCGGCTAGAACTGCGGAGGCATGGCCCTTGGTCACGCCTTCCACGAGATTATCCAAAGTCCCAACGCCGCCGCTGGCGATGACCGGCACGGACACCGAATCCGCAATCGCGCGGATGAGGTCTAGGTCATAGCCGTCTTTGGTGCCGTCCCGGTCCATGCTCGTCACCAGCAATTCGCCTGCGCCCAACTCCGCGAGCCGTTTGGCATGGGCAATGGCGTCCACGCCCGTTGGCTTGCGGCCGCCATGGGTGAAGACTTCCCAGCCTTCGCCAGACTTTCGCGCATCAACCGAACCGACAACACATTGGCTGCCAAAGCGGGCGGCAATATCGGCAACCAGCTCAGGCCGCGCGACAGCGGCACTGTTGACCGCAACCTTGTCCGCCCCGGCCAAGAGCAAAGCACGCGCATCGTCGGCACTGCGTACACCCCCGCCGACGGTCAGCGGCATGAAGCACACCTCCGCCGTGCGGGCAACGACATCAAAGATCGTATCCCGCCCTTCATGGCTTGCCGTGATATCAAGGAAACAAAGCTCATCCGCGCCCGCCGCATCATAGGCGCGGGCC
>DLOX01000025.1:6668-7295 GCA_002478575.1 Sphingomonadales bacterium UBA7473
CGTCGAGGCAAGGGATGACGCGGGTTCGGACGGTCATTAGTCAGCCGCCGCAACTGTCAGCGCGGTCGCCAAGTCTAACCGCCCATCATACAACGCACGGCCCGTAATCACCCCTTCAATCCCATCGCGGGCATGAAGCGCCAGCACCCGAATATCGCCAATGCCAGCAACCCCACCGCTTGCGATGACGGGGATATCGACGGCACGCGCGAGATCGATGGTGGCTTGCACATTGCAGCCTTTGAGCATGCCATCCCGGCCAACATCGGTGAACAGCAGCGCCGCGACACCCGCATCCTCAAACTGGCGGCCCATATCAATGGCAGAGACATCAGACACTTCGGCCCAGCCTTTGGTCGCGACCATGCCATCCCAGGCGTCTACTGCGACAACGATGCCACCGGGGAAGTCGCGGGCGGCCTCGCGGACCAGATCAGGATTCTCCATCGCAGCCGTGCCGATCACGACACGCGACACGCCAAGATTAAACCAGCGTTCTATGCTGGCCCGATTGCGAATGCCTCCGCCCAGCTGCACATGTCCCGGAAAAGCTTTGACCACGGCCTCCACTGCTTCGGCATTGCGGCTTTCGCCTGCGAATGCCCCGTCGAGATCGACCATGTGGAG
>DLOX01000025.1:7358-7638 GCA_002478575.1 Sphingomonadales bacterium UBA7473
CCGTCGAGATCGACCATGTGGAGATATTCCGCGCCTGCATCCGCAAAGATCATCGCTTGGGCCGCTGGATCATCGCCATAGACCGTCGCACGATCCATATCGCCTTCGGCCAAGCGAACGACTTGTCCACCCTTCAGGTCGATAGCGGGGAAGACGATAAGGCTCATAGTCCAGAACCTCTTCTTGGCGTCTTGGCGTCTTGGCGTTGGAAGTTTGTTTAACTGCGTTTTCCAGGTTTATCGCTTCGACAGCACTAGACCTTCGCCTTCTTCCCACCGCG